>JASIGD010000121.1 GCA_030045295.1 Streptosporangiaceae bacterium | reverse complement strand
GTCCGGCCGCCCTGGCGCGCGCCGTCGAGTCCGCGTCACCGGCGGCGGGGGGCTGCTGCCTGGTCATGGCCGCCGCCGCCATCACCCGGTCCTTGAGCCCCGCAGGCGGGGGGACCGCGGCGGCGGAGCCGAGCCTGGCGGTGGCCTCGCGTAGGCTCGCGATCTCCTGGGCGCACTCCTCGCACCAGGCCAGGTGGCGCTCGAACCGCGCCCGGTCCGGCACCGATATCGCGTCCATCGCGTACGCCCCGGCCAGGGTGTGCGCGTCCCGGCCGCGGATCTTCGGCCAGCGCGGCTTCGGGCCGGGCGGCTTGGTCCGGCCCGGGTCTGCGCCGCTCGGGTTCATTGGGCCACCCCCAGGCAGTCGCGCAGCCGGATCAGCGCGTCCCGCATCCTGGTCTTCACCGTGCCGGTCGGCACGCCCAGCAGGCTGGCGACCTGGCCGTAGGTGTACCCGCGGTAGTAGGCGAGGGTGACCGACTCGCGCTGCAGTTCGGTCAGGGAGTTCAGGCAGCGCCGGACGCGCTCGCGCTCCAGGCTGGACTCGACGGCCTCGCTCACCTGGTCGTACGGGACGTCGGGCGTCGCCGTGCGCCGCTCGCGCTCGGATTCCTTCTGCACCGACCTGACCCGGTCTACGGCACGGCGATGGGCCAGCATCATTACCCAGGCCATCGCGCTGCCCCGCCCGGCGTCGAAGGTGGACGCGGTACGCCATATCTCGAGCAGCACATCCTGGGTGACCTCCTCGGACTGGGCGGGGTCGCGGATGACCCGCCTGACGGTGCCGAAGACGGAGGCGGCGACCTGCTCGTAGACGGCGTCGAACGCCGCGGCGTCACCGCGCGCCACCAGGCCGATCTGAGCGGCAAGGTCGGCGCCGGCGGCGCGGGCGGGCCGCGCGGGGTTTCCCGATTCCGGGCTGCCGGTAGCCGTCATGACTGGTATTCGTAGCTGAAGCCGCGGAGGTTTGGCAGGTGGGGTCCGGTCCGCCCGCGCCCGGCAGACAAAGGTCCCGGTCCGGGCAAACCCGCGTCGCGGCCGCACCGAATAAAGGACATGACGATGAAGGGAAGCCGGCGGGGCCGGAGGGACTGGCGCCGAGCGGGCCTCGGCGCCATCGCCGGCGTCCTGGCCGCGGCCACCGCGCTCGGCGTGGGCCAGCTCGTGGCCGGGCTGACGGGCGCCAACGGATCACCGGTGGTCGCGGTCGGCCAGTTGCAGATCGACTTGACGCCGCCGTGGCTGAAGAACTTCGCGATCAACGAGTTCGGCTCCGACGACAAGCTGGTCCTGGTGAGCGGCATCCTGGTCGTGCTGGCCATCTTCGCGGCTATCATCGGCGCGCTGGCGACGCTGCGGCTGGCGTACGGGATGGCGGGCCTGGCGGTGTTCGCCGTCATCGGCCTGACCGCCGCCGCGACCCGTCCGACGGCGACCTTCGCGGACCTGCTGCCGACCCTGGCCGCGACGGCCGCGGCGGTGATCGTGCTGCGCGTCCTGGTCAACCGGATCGGCCCGGCCGACTCGCCCGGTCCGGACAGCCGGCCGGACACGAGGCCGGCCAGGGCCGAGCTCCCTCCGGCTGATCCGGCGGCTTCCGACGTGCCTGTCCCGCCGGACCTGCCCAGGCCCCCGAGCGGGGTGATCAGGCCGTCCGCAGCCGACGTGGCCGGGTCAGCCGCCGAGCCCGTGCGTTCTTCGGGGCCGAGGCGCAGGAGCTTTCTCGCCGTGAGCGCGGCGGCCGCGGGAGTGGCCCTCGCGGCGGAGCTGGCCGGGCGGCTGCTGGCCGAGCGGAGCAGCGTGGCGAACGCCAGGAATGCGCTGCGCATTCCCAAGCCGTCGCAGTCCGTGCCGCCCCTCCCAGCGGGCGTCAACCTGGACATACCGGGCCTGACTCCGTTCGTCACATCCAACGCGAATTTCTACCGCGTGGACACGGCCATCGTCTTGCCGCAGGTCGCGCCCTCAAGCTGGCAGCTGAGGATCCACGGCATGGTGGCCCGCGAGATCACGCTCACGTTCGACGAGTTGCTCCGCCGGCCACTGATAGAGGATTACGTCACCTTGTGCTGCGTGTCCAACCCGGTCGGCGGTCCCTACATCAGCAACGCGCTCTGGCTGGGGGCAAGCCTGGCCAGACTGCTGCGCCAGGCGGGGATCCAGGCCGGAGCCGATCAGCTGCTGTGCACGTCGGTGGACGGGTTCACCTCTGGCACCCCGGTCCAGACGGTGATGGACGGCCGCGACGCCCTGCTCGCGGTGGCGATGAACGGGCAGCCGCTTCCCGTCGCGCACGGCTTCCCGGCCCGCATGGTGGTGCCCGGCCTGTACGGGTACGTGTCGGCGACCAAGTGGCTGACGGATATCAACGTGACCACGTTCGCGGGGAACTACGCCTACTGGGCCCAGCGCGGATGGTCGCAGCAGGCGCCGATCAAGACCGAATCCCGCATTGACGTTCCGAACGGGCTGAGCCAGATCCCGGCGGGCCGGACGGCGGTGGCCGGCGTGGCCTGGGCGCAGCACAAGGGCATCGAGGCCGTCGAGGTGCGGGTGGACCGGGGACCGTGGCAGCAGACCCGGCTGGCCGCGGTGCCCGGCATCGACACCTGGCGGCAGTGGGTCTGGGAGTGGGACGCCACCGGGGGGAATCACATGCTCGAGGCCCGGGCGACCGACAAGACCGGTTACACCCAGACCGCCGTCGAAGAGCCCCCGGAACCTAACGGGGCAACCGGTTACCCGATGGTCCAGGTGACCGTCGGGTAGGAGTTACGCGGCGAGGAGCGCTGCGGTCGAGCGGGCTAGTTCGGCGAGCATCGCGGCCGCTTCGGCCTCCATGGACTCGGTGGGCTGGACCCGCCCTTCCTCGTCGAGGCGCTCGCGGACGAACGGGATGGCCACCAAGTCGGTGACCGGCTCCATCTTGAGCGCGTTGAGGACCGGCTTGAGCATCTGGGCGGCCCCGGTGCCGCCCGAGGCCCCGCCGTAGCTGACGATGCCGACGGGCTTGTTCCGCCATTCCTGGCTCAGGTAGTCGATGGCGTTCTTGGTCGCGGCGTTGAACCCGTGGTTGTACTCGGGGATGACGAAGATGAACGCGTCGGAGCGGTCGACGACCGCACTCCAGTCCTTGGTGTGCTGGTGCACGTATCGGCGCAGCCTGGGATGGTCGGGCTCGTCGAAGAGCGGCAGGTCGAGCACGGCCAGGTCGGTCACTTCGACGTCGAAGTCACCTTGCGCCTTGGCGCGGCCGGTAATCCAGTCGGCGACCGCCGACCCGATCCGGCCCGGCCGGGTGCTGCCGACGATGACCTGCAGAACGGGCTTGGTCACCCGTTACCTCCTAAGTGTTTGAAATTTCAATCATTGAAAAGGGATCCGGCCGGTGGTTTATTCCTGCCTGGACTATCGTCGGACCCGAAGCTGGCCTGCCTCGGCTGACGTTTCCTGGCCGGCGCCGCTTGGTTCCTGGCCGGGCGCGGCTTCGGTTCCTGGCCGGGCGCGGCTTCGGTGCTGCTGGCTGGTTTCGGAGCGCCGTCAGCGGTTAACTTTCAGGAGAGACCAACGGGTCGATAAGAGGCGAGCCGATGACAACCCCGATGCGAAGAGACGAAGGTCCTGTGCCGGAGCCCAGAAGCTCCTCGGTCCGCAGGGTAGACGCGAGACAGCTGTGGTCGGGTGGCGCGGCGACGGCGGTGGTCGCGGCCCTGATCGCGCTGGCCGGGATCCTGGTGTGCCGGTGGCTGTTTAAGATCCCCATCCTGGCGCCCCAGCGGGACGGTGCGTGGGGCGACGCGTCCACCGCGGGATACGCGATCGCGGCGGCCGCGGGCGCGCTGGTCGCGACGGCGATCATGCACCTGCTTCTGCTCGCTACCCCGCGGCCACAGATGTTCTTCACCTGGATCATCGGGCTGGCCACGGTGATCGCGGTGGTGTTCCCGTTCAGCACCACGGCCCCGTTGTCGCAGAAGGCGGCCACGGCAGTGGTCAACCTGGTCCTCGGCTGCGCCATCGGGTCGCTCGTATACGGGGTCGCCGCGCGGGCGATACGGCGACGGCCGATCAGCGGCGGGTACCAAACTAACTACCCGCCGTCGCGGATGCCCTACAGCTGATCGCCCCTACATCTTGAAGC
>JASIGD010000120.1 GCA_030045295.1 Streptosporangiaceae bacterium | reverse complement strand
GGCGTCATCCTGATCAGGGTCAGGTGCCGGCGCCGCTGCCTGATCACCTCGTGTCCGGCGGCGAACGGGATCAGGTGCGTGAAGCCTTCCATGGCCACGGCGTCCCCGTCATGAATCGCCTTCTCCACGGCTTCGGCGAGTGAGACGATCTCCGCCACTTCGCTCCCCGTCCTGTCCGCTTACCGAAACGATAGCGCCTCAGCGGGTCGCCATAAGTACAAACGTTCGCATGTCGGACGCGTGAGCATGGGCTGGGTGCGGCCTAAAGGCAAACCACCTGGCCCAGGGCCTTTCCCTCGGAGCTGGGAGCCGTCGCTACTCCGCTTCGGCCAGCGCGCGCGCCGTGCGACCGAGAAGGCCCGTTTGCCGGCCGGCATCATCGATGGCCGTCCTCCTGGGATGGATGGGCCGCCTGCCGGAATTGACCGCCGTCCAGCGCTTCGTGCGCCTCGAGGGCGGCGGCGGTGAAGACCTCGGCGGCCCCGAGGTACCCGGCCGGCTCGAGCGCCGACTCGATCTGCTCGGCAGTGATGCCCGCGGCGGCCAGCCGGCTCTCGAGCTTGGGTACGGCCAGCAGTACGTCACCGAGCGGCAGGCCTGCGCTCAGCGCCCGCTGGCCTGCCTCGGCCACCAGGTCATGCGCCTGGACGGCGCCGAGCACGCCGGCCAGCAGCGACGTGACATGCTCGGCGAGCGGTAGGTCCTTGGTCGCGGCCAGGTTGGCCGCCATCCGCGACGCGTCCACGGTGAGCCCGCACAGCAGCTCGGCCGCCCAGCTCGCGGCCGATCCGGTGAGCCGGAGCAGCGCGGTCAGCGGCTCCCATTCGGCGTGCCACGCGCCGGCCGCGCGCTGATGTTCCTGCTCCGCGGAGGCGACGAGGGTGGCCAGCAGCCCGGGCGCCTGCCTGGTGCAGCCGAGGATGGCGATCGCCGCGACCGGGTGGTGCTTGTGCAGCATCGCCGAGGACCCGCCGCGGCGCGGACTCGAGGACGACGCGACCGGATCCGGGGTACCCGGGCCGCCGTGAGCGCCCCGCGGTCCGTCGGCCGCCGCGACGCTACTTCCCTCGCTGACCTCGCCGACCTCCGACTGCGCGAGTAGCGTGACATCCCTGGCGATCTTGCCGAGCGCTGCCGTCACCCTGGCCAGCGCGGTGGCCAGGTCAATGACCCGCAGCCGGTCCGTGTGCCAGGGCAGCACCGGCCGGGCCAGGCCCAGCTCCTCGGCGAGCAGCGCCGCGACCCGCGGGCCGTCGCCACCTAGCGAGGCGAGCGTGCCCGCCGCGCCGCCGAACTGCACGGCGAGCCGCCGCGTGCCGACCGCGGCCAGCCCTTCGCGCGCCTCGTCCAGGCTGGTTAGCCAGCCCGCCGCGACCAGGCCGAAGGTCACGGGAACGGCCTGCTGGAGCAGCGTCCGGCCGATCATGATCGTGGACCGGTGGGCCCGGGCGAGCCCGGCCGCAGCCTCGGCGGCCCGGGCCAGATCGGCGAGCACGACGTCGATCGCCCGCCTGGCCAGCAGCATCGCCGCGGTATCCACGATGTCCTGACTGGCAGCACCGCGATGCACGGCGCCGGCCGCGGTTTGGGGGACCCGGCGCGCCAGGGCGCGCGCCAGCGCGGGAACCGGATTGCCGGTCAGCTCGGCGAGCTCGGCGAGCTCGCCGATCCGGAAATTCTCGGCCCGGGCGACCGCGGTGACCGCCTCGCCGGAGCCCGCCGGCGTCAGCCCGGCCCGCTCGAGCGCGCGGGCCAGCCCGGCCTCGGCGTCCAGCATCGCCTGCAGCCACGCACCGTCGCTGGTGTCGGCGTCTCCCCTGGCGAAGACCCCCCCGAACAACCCCTTCGCGCTCGGCTCCTCACGGTCGGCCATGTGCGGAATCAGTCCTCTCCCGTATCCGGGCTCACCACGATAGACCCGCCCCCCGGCCTACCCTGCTGTTCCCCTCACCGTACGTACAGCCGGCGCGGATCTTCAGCCGTTCGGTCTGATGGCTTATGGTCTGATCATGACCGAGCATCTATCAGCGGAACCTCGACTCCCTCAGCGCCGACACCTTGCCACCGAGATCCCCGGGCCGCTCTCACGTGAGCTGCTGGCCCGGCGCGAGCGCGCGGTGGCCCGCGGGGTCAGCACCATGCTGCCGGTATTCGTCACGGACGCCGGCGGCGGCGTGATCGTGGACGCCGACGGCAACTCCCTGATTGACTTCGGGGCCGGCATCGCGGTGGTCTCGGTGGGCAATGCCGCCCCCCGGGTAGCCGCGCGCGTGGCCGACCAGGCGGCCAGGTTCACGCACACCTGCTTCATGGTCACCCCCTACGAGGGTTACGTCGAGGTCTGCGAGGAGCTGGCCCGCCGGACGCCGGGCACGTACGAGAAACGTTCCGCGCTGTTCAACTCCGGCGCGGAGGCCGTCGAGAACGCGGTAAAGATCGCCAGGCACGCCACCCGGCGGCAGGCCGTGATCGCGTTCGACCACGGCTACCACGGGCGCACCAACCTCACCATGGCCCTCACCGCGAAGAACATGCCGTACAAGGACAAGTTCGGGCCGTTCGCGGGCGAGATCTACCGGATGCCGATGGCCTACCCGCTGCGCTGGCCCGGCGGCCCGGATGCGTGCCGGACCGAGGCCCTGCCGATGGTCAAGTCGCTGATCCACACCCAGGTGGGCGAGGATAACGTGGCCGCGGTGATCATCGAGCCGATCCAGGGCGAGGGCGGGTTCGTAGTCCCCCCGGAGGGGTTCCTGCCGGGGCTGGCCGAGTTCTGCGCCGAGCACGGGATCGTGTTCATCGCGGACGAGATCCAGACCGGGTTCTGCCGCACCGGCGACTGGTTCGCCTGCGAGCACGAGGGCGTCGTACCCGACCTGGTCACCACCGCGAAGGGCATCGCCGGCGGGCTGCCCCTGGCCGGGGTGACCGGGCGCGCCGAGATCATGGATTCGGTGCACTCGGGCGGTCTCGGCGGGACCTACGGCGGTAACCCGGTGGCCTGCGCGGCGGCGCTCGGCGCGATCGAGACCATGGCCGCCGAAGACCTCGCCGGGCGGGCGCGCCGGATCGGCGACATCATGCTGCCCCGGCTGTACAAGCTGGCGGAGACCTACCCGGTGATCGCGGACGTCCGCGGCCGCGGCGCGATGCTGGCCATCGAGCTGACCAGGCCGGGCACGCTGGACCCCGACCCGGCCACCACCTCCGCCGTTTCCAAGGCCTGCCACCAGGCCGGGCTGGTCACGCTGACCTGCGGCACGTTCGGCAACGTGCTCCGCTTCCTGCCGCCGCTGGTGATCGGGGAGGACCTGCTCGACGAGGGGCTGTCGCTCCTGGAGGACGCCTTCGCCGCGACCTGCGGGTAATGCCCCGGGCGGAGTCCGGCCGGCCGTTTTGGCCGGGGCAAGACGTGGCTTCGGGTTAGCCCCCCGCCGCGGTGACCTCACGTCCTTGATCGGCGCGACGTGCCGGCGCCGGCCGACCCGGGCCGGAGCACGGTAAGCAGCGGAATGGCCGCGATCTTCTCCTCAGTCAGGTCGTCCCAGCAGATGCCGACGGCAGGCCGCGAGTCGTGCCGGGAGCGGCAGTCGATGACCCGCGCCGGGGTGACGACGAAGTCCAGCGGTACATCGTGGCTGGTCAGCGGGATCGTCCCCGCCGGGAGGACCTGGAGCTCGTGCACGGTGGTGACGCATACGGTCTGCGGTCCGATCAGGTCGGCCGCGGTGGCCAGCGCGAATTCCAGGTCGGCGAACCCGCCGCCCTTGCCCAGCCGGGCGCCGTCCTCACCGGCTGCGACGCAGCCCATCACCACCAGGTCGACCGGCGACAGGTCGGCCAGCGTGACCCGGCGGGCGGAGCGGGCCGCGCCGCCGATTGAGGCCGCCTTGCGGGGCGGCTCGCTGAGGTGGTCGGGATCCAGCGCGAAGAACGGCTCCGGGCCGGCCAGGCGCGGCACCGCCATGTAAACGGTCTTGCCGTCCTCCAGCGCGCGCTGGCGTACGGGCAGCTGCGCGGAGTCCGGGTTGGCCTTGATGGTGCCCGCCGCCTGCCACGCATCCATGGCGCGAAGCCGCTCGGCTGCCGCCTCGGCGCCGGCGAAGTTCGGGATCCGTCCCTCGGCACCGGGGAACCGCGCCACCCGGGCCGCGCGCATCGCGGACCACACCTCCTGGCGCAGGGCGGCCTTGGCGGCCAGTACGTCGGCGGGGCCGC
>JASIGD010000014.1 GCA_030045295.1 Streptosporangiaceae bacterium | reverse complement strand
TACTGCTGGTCACGGCGGGCGTCTTCGGCCTGCGCAGGGCGCGGCGGACCACCGCGCGGGCGTGAGTAGGGCACTGCTGGCTAAGGCCAGCCGACCGGGCGGGGCCATCGGATCCGCGGCGACCTGGAAGGAGGACGGCTGCATCGACTCCACCGGCGCGTCAGGGCGTTGTCGCGCCACCTTTGCCCCGCGGGCCTCAGCTGCCGCATCAGCTGTCCCGGATGGTCCCGCTGACACAATCGTGGACGGTTACCCTCGGAATTCCCGGGGTTTATGTCCCCGATAATGATTTCGAGTATCGGAGCCAGGGTGGCCAGACGCTGACATGCCGTACTGCGACCCTGCAGCCACACCAGTCTCCCGGTTCCCGGCCCGCGCGACACCCGGGCGGGGAGGTAACGTGCCTGACGACTGGCAGACGGGAGAACGCAGGTTGCCGCGGCGCTAATTAACGTGGCGGGTGTCGTGGTCGTGGATGGTCGGCATGAGGGAGGTCAGCGCCACGCTCGCCTCGGCCGCCGCTCTGCGCTGCCTGTCCTCGGCTTCCGCCAGCGCCGCAGCCGCCGCGAGCCGCCGGTTGGCCTCTCTTCGCCGACGGACTCGCCTAAGTACCTTGACCGCGCAATCAGCGGCCAACAGCACGCCGACAAACAGGACAAGCGCGACAGCGAGCAGCACCGGCACAGGCATCCTCCGTCTCGTCGTCTGGCCGTAGCCCAAACGCCCAGTAAAGCCGCTACCGGCTTGATTATCCAAACTGCGCTTATCCGGGTGAGCCGGGGCCGGGAGTGGCCTTAGCGGCATCTTCCCGGGCGAGCCGGAGCCGGGCGCGGCCTCAGCGGCATCTTCCCTGGCGAGCCGGGCGCGGCCTTACTCGCTCAGCAGACCGAGCAGCCAGCCCGGCCCGAGGATCGTCGCGCCGGCCGCGGTGGATCGTTCCCGTAGCTCGCGGTCGGCGGTCACGACGACGCGCCGGCCGGGCAGGTCCCGCGCCAGGGCGACGATCGCGTCATCGCCTGACCCGGGCGCCTGTACCACCCGGACCCGGTCCGGCAGAGCGGGGTCGGAAAGGCGAGAACTGGCCGCCTTGGCGGCGCCCTCGAGCACCATGACGAATTCCGGCGCGGCGGTTTCACCCGGCAAGATGGCGCGTCCGCTCGCCGCCAGCCGCTCGATCTGCGCGTGCAGCCGGACCGCCGCGGCGGCCCGGTCCCGCCACCAGCCGTCAGGACGCGCGCCCATCACGTTGGCGGTGTCCACGATGATCGTGACCGGATGCTCGCTGATCCCGCGCTCCCTGGCACCGTAAGCTGACCGCATGGCAGACGCGAAAATCGCCTGGCCGCTGCCCGAACCGATCTCCAGGCTACGGCAACGCCAGACGGCACCCCTGATCCTCGAGCTCGACCTGACCGACGATGTTCCGGAGGGCCCGGTCACCGATCCGCTGTCCGCGCTGGCCTCCATCCGCAAGATCAGGCTGCCCGACATCATCGACGGCCTGCGCCGCGCGGGCCGCGATGACCGGGTCCGCGCGTTGGTGGTGAGGGTGGGCGGCAGCCGGATCGGGCTGGCCCGGACGCAGGAGATACGGGAGGCGGTGGCCGATTTCCGCCGGTCGGGCAAGCTCACCGTGGCCTGGTCCGAGAGCTTCGGCGAGTTCACGCACGGAAACGTGCCCTACTATCTCGCCACCGCATTCGACCGGATCTGGTTGCAGCCATCCGGCAGCCTCGGGCTCACCGGCGTTGCGGTCGAGCAGCTATTCCTGCACGACGCGCTGGCCAAGATCGGCATCGGCTTCCAGAGCGCGAAGAGGTACGAGTACAAGACGGCCGCCGACAACCTGACCGAACGCGGCTTCACCGGGCCCGCCCGCGAGGCCAACGAGCGCCTGGCGGCCTCCGTCGTCGAGCAGCTCTGCGCGGCCATCGCCGAACGCCGCGGCAAGACCGTCGAGGACGCCCGCGCCCTGCTCGACCGGGGCCCGTTCCTGGCCGCTGACGCTCGGGCCGAAGGCCTGGTCGACGAGCTCGGCTACCGGGACGAGGTGTACCAGGCCGTTCGCAAGGAGGCGGGCAAGGACGCGATCCTGCAGTACGTCGCCCGCTACCGGCGAACCCACCTGCTGGCCCAGCGGGCGCGCCGCCTGCCGAACCCGCGAGAGCATTTCGTCGCCGTGATCTACGCGTCCGGACCGATCAGGCAGGGGCGCAGCACCCGCGGCCCGGCGGGCGGCGCCATGGGCTCGGACACGGTGGCGGGCGCGCTGCGGTCGGCGAAGTCGGACAAGCGGGTGCGCTCCGTCCTGCTCCGGGTCAACAGCCCGGGCGGGTCCGCCGTAGCGTCCGACACGATCTGGCGCGAGGTGGTCAGGCTGCGCGCGGCCGGCAAGCCCGTCGTGGTGTCGATGAGCGACGTAGCCGCGTCCGGCGGGTACTACATCTCGATGGCGGCCGACGTCATCGTCGCGCAGCCGGGCACGCTCACCGGGTCGATCGGGGTTATCCACGGCAAGCCCGTGCTGGAGGAGGCGCTGGGCCGGGCCGGCATCACGACCGATTCGGTGGGCGAGGGAGCCAGGGCGACCATGTTCGCTCCTACGCATCCGTTCACCGAGGACGAGTGGGAACGGCTCAACCTCTGGCTCGACGTGGTTTACCGCGATTTCATCGAGAAGGTGGCGTCCGGCCGCAGGATGCCGGTGGAACGGGTGCACGAGCTGGCCCGGGGCCGGGTGTGGACCGGCGCGGATGCCGCGGGAAACGGGCTGGTCGACGAGCTCGGCGGGATGGCGGCCGCGGCCGAGATCGCCCGTCTCCGGGCAGGCCTGCCCGCCGATGCGCCGCTGCGCACCTGGCCCAGGCTGACCCCGCTCGATCAGCTGCGGCCGCCAGAGTCAAGCGAGGCCCGCCCGGCGGCAGCCGCCGCGCTGGGCCTGGGCTTGTCCGACGGCTATTCGGGGTGGGGCCCGGCCTGGCGGCTCGCGGCCCGCGCCGGCCTGCCGCCGTACGGACCGCTGATGCTCCCGGGCGCCTGGACAATCAGTTGACCGAACGGCCAGTGGTGCTTCCGGCTGCCGATTATCAAGCCGAAGCCGCATTGTCGGCGTGGGCCGGAGCGGTCACGCTCGTGACAATCGCGGACGGGCGGGACGACATCGGGGCGACGGTCAGCGCGTTCTGCCCGGTGTCGGCTGATCCGCCGCTGGTGCTGGTGTCCCTGATGGGCGGGTCGTATCCGGCCGAGGTGTTCAGCCGGGCGGACAAGCCTGCCACCCGGTTCGCCGTCACGCTGCTCTCGGCCGGGCAGCGGATGGTGGCCGGGCGCTTCGCCGCCTCGGGCCGTCCCGGCGCGCGGCTGATGCTCGACGACGTGCCGCACCGGCGGGGCCCGGACTCCGGTGCGCTGATCGTCGACGGCGGCCTCGCGGCGGTTGAGTGCTCGGCCGAGCAGCAGATCGTGGCCGGGGACCACCTGCTGGTCATCGCGCGGGTGACTGGCGTCCCCTACGTGACGGAGTCCGGTGAGCCCCTCATCCGTTTTCGTCGTCACTACCTCCCCCTATAGTCTCTAGCGTGTCTTCCCTACAGGAGCTCTCGTGCCCGACTTTGACACCAGCGTCCCGCACATAGCCCGCGTCTACGACTACTGGCTGGGCGGCAAGGACAACTTCGCCGCCGACCGGGAACTGGGGGAAAGGACCCTGCAGGCCTACCCGAACCTGGTGTACTCGGTCCGCGCCAACCGGGCGTTCCTGGCCCGCACCGTGCGCTTCTTCGCCGAGGAGGGGATCAGGCAGTTCCTCGACATCGGCACCGGGATCCCGACCGCCAACAACACCCACGAGGTCGCCCAACGCGTCGCGCCGGACGGCCGGGTCGTCTACGTCGACAACGACCCCGTCGTGCTCTCGCACGCCCAGGCCCTGCTGAAGAGCACCCCGCAGGGCAGGTGCGCCTACCTCGACGCCGACCTGAAAGACCCGGACGCCATCCTGGCCCAGGCCGCCGGCACGCTGGACTTCACCAAGCCGGTCGCGGTCATGCTGATCGCGGTCATGCATTTCGTCGGCGACGACGCCGAAGCCGGCGCCATCATCGGCAAGCTGATGGGGGCGTGCGTGCCGGGCAGCTTCGTGGCGATCTCGCACGTAGGCCGCGATATCGACACCGACCAGCAGACCGAGATGGTGCGGCGTCTCAACCAGTCCATGGCGCAGAAGGCGACGATGCGCGACCGGGCGGCGGTCATGCGCTTGTTCGACGGGCTCGAGCTGGTCGAGCCCGGGGTGGTCCGGGTCACCTCGTGGCGGCCGGGCTCGGACTTTGAGGCGGCCAGCCCCACGGGCCTGTGGGGAGGCGTGGCCCGCAAGCCCTAGCGGGTCACCGGCGCGGGCCGAGTGCCGCGGTTACCACCGGCAGCATGGAGCACAAAGCCGGTTATAACCGGCTCGCTGGGACATCGTGCCGGTTCGACGAGCCCGCGACCAGGCGGCCCGCCTGCCACACGGCGGCGATCTGCGGGACGCCGGGACGGTAGGCCAGGTACGCGTGTGACGGCGCGTCCAGCAGGATCAGGTCGGCGGTGGCCCCGACGCAGAGGTGGCCGACGTCGGTGCGGCGTAGCGCCCTGGCCCCGCCGGCGGTGGCGGCCCAGACCGCCTCTTCGGTGGTCATCTCCATCTCCCGGACCGCCAGCGCGATGCAGAACGGCATGCTGCTCGTGAACGAGGAACCCGGATTGCAGTCGGTGGCCAGGGCCACCACGGCGCCCGCGCCGAGCAGCCTGCGCGCGTCCGGGTAGGGGTGCCTGGTACCGAACTCGGCGCCGGGCAGCAGCGTCGCGACCATCGACGCGGACACGATCGCGTCCACGTCGGCGTCGGTCAGGTACGTGCAGTGATCCGCGGACGCCGCGCCTGCCTCGGCCGCCACGCGGACGCCTGGTCCGGGCCCGAGCTGGTTGGCGTGCACCCGGGCGGACAGTCCTTTCGCCCGGCCCGCGGCGAGGACGGCGGCCGCCTGCTCCGCGCCGAACGCCCCGATCTCGCAGAACACGTCGACCCACCGGGCATGCGGCGCACAGGCGTCCAGCATCGCACCGCACACCAGGTCCACGTATCCGTCCGGATCGCCGGCGAACTCGGGCGGTACGACGTGCGCGCCGAGGTAGGTGACCTCCGGGGTGACCTCGGCGGCCAGCGCGAGCGCCCGGGCTTCGTCGCCGACGGTGAGCCCGTAGCCGGACTTGCACTCCAGCGTCGTGGTCCCCTGCCTGAGCATCTCGGCGGCCAGCCGCCGCAGGTTCGCGCGCAGCGCGGCGTCGGGCGCCGCCCGGGTCGCGGCTACCGTGTTGAGGATGCCGCCCGCCTGATACGGGCGGCCTGCCATCCGCGCGGCGAACTCGGCGCTGCGCTCCCCCGCGAAGACCAAATGCGCGTGCGAGTCGACGAACCCGGGCAGCACGGCGCGGCCGCCCGCGTCCACCCGCTCGTCCGCGGCCGGTGCCCGCGAAGCGGGTCCCGTCCACGCCACCTGGCGGCCGGAGATCACGAGCGCGGCGTCGGTCAGCGTGGCCAGGCCGCCCCGGCCCGGGTCATTGGTCACTAGTTCGCCGATGCTCGTGATCACCGTGCTGCCCGGGTGCGACACAGCACAAGCTTCTCCTACCGCCTGGCGGCGAATCCAGCCGGCCAGGGCTAAGCGGCGCGGGCGGCGCGCCGACGCCCGCCGCCTCGATGCGGCCGCCGCGAGGACCTGCGTAACAGTCAGGTCACTTCCGTTGGACGTGATCGTCATTGATTGCTCACCCATCTTTAATTGAGCTAGGCTGTGCCGCTTGGAACGTCCCGCGCGAGGCGGCCCGGCATCAAGGAGGCCAGCGATGGCAACGTTCCTGCTGAGACGCCTAGGGCTGATGATCCTCACGCTGTGGATCCTCACCTTGATCGTGTTCTTCGCCGGTCAGATCCTTCCCGGCGATCCCGGCCGCGCGACCCTCGGCCCGCTCGCGGCGCAAAGCGCGGTACAGGCCCTCGACCAGCAGCTCGGGGTGAACCGGCCGCTGCTCACCCGGTACCTGAGCTGGATCGGCGGGCTGCTGCACGGCAACTTGGGCACCTCCTACGAATACCGGACCGCGGTCGAGCCGTTCATCCGGGCCGCGCTGATCAACTCGGTCAAGCTGGCCGTGCTCGCCTTCGTGATCGTGGTACCGCTCGGCATCATCGGCGGCGTGGTCGCCGCGCTCTACGCGGGCCGCGGCACCGACCGGCTCATCTCGGTGACCGGAGCTTCCTTCGCCACCGTGCCCGAGTTCGTGTCCGGCATCGTGCTGATCGTGATCTTCGGCGTCGAGCTGAAGTGGCTGCCCGTCACGGCGTCGGCCGGGGCGGGCGCCTCCGCCCTCGAGCAGTTCAGGCACCTGATATTGCCGGCTATACCGCTCGTTTTGGTCCTCTTCGGATACATTGCTCGTATGGCCAGGGCGGGGACCATCGAGGCGCTGAACTCCGACTACGCCCGGACCGCGGTGCTGAAGGGGTTGCCGCGCGCCACCGTGATCCGCAGGCACATCCTGCGGAACTCGCTGCTGCCGACGATCACCGTGATCGCAACCCAGACCGGGTACCTGATCGGCGGCCTGGTCGTGGTGGAGACGCTGTTCAACTACCAGGGCCTCGGAAACCTGATCTACAAGGCCGCGGTGGCGCACGACTTCCCGATGCTGGAAGCCGGGGTCCTGGTCATCGGCGTGGTCTACGTGGTGGCCACGCTTGTCGCGGACGTCCTGCTGACCTTGCTCAACCCGCGGCTGCGCATCGGGGGGACGGAATGAGCGGCTCCGTCCCGCAGCCGGCCGAACCGGGCGCCGGGGCGCCGGTCGATCCGGTTGCGTCTCTTGATCGCACCGGCGGGTATCTCGGGCCGGCCGGCCAGGCGGCGGTGACCGCCGCGAGCCGGGCCACGCCGGCCCGGTGGCGGCTGCTCCTGCGCAGGCCGACGTTCTTCATCGGCGGGGGCATCTTGCTGTTCTGGGTGGTCTGCGCCATCTTCGGGCATTGGTTCGCGCCCTACAACCCGCTCGCGCAGCAGCTGCTTAACGGCAATGCCCCTCCGTCCTCGGCGCACTGGTTCGGCACCGACCCGCTCGGCCGGGACGTGCTGTCCCGGATCATCGTCGGGGCCAGGGACATCCTGATCATCACCCCGCTGGCCACCCTCATCGGCACCGTCCTCGGTACCGCCCTCGGCCTGGCCATGGGCTACATCGGCGGCGTCTTCGACCTGGTGACCGGGCGGATCGTGGAGGCCTTCCTCGCGCTGCCCTTCGTGATCATCGCGTTCCTGTTCGTCGTGGCCGTCGGCCCGTCCGTCATCGGGATCACCGTCATCATCGGCCTGGTCTTCACGCCGCTGATCGCGCGGACGGTCCGGGCGGCGGTGATGGTCGAGCGACAGCAGGATTACGTGTCCGCTTCCCGGCTGCTCGGCGAGAGCCCGCCCCGGGTCATGTTCGCCGAGATCCTGCCGAATGTCCTGCCCGCCGTCCTGGTCGAGTTCACGGTCCGGCTGGGCTACGCGGTCTTCGCGGTGGCCACGCTGTCCTTCCTGGGCTTCGGCATCCAGCCGCCCACCCCGGACTGGGGCGCGGACATCGCGGCCAACTACATCAACCTGACCGCGGGCTACTGGTGGCAGACGCTGTTCCCGGCGCTCGCCATCGCCTCGCTGGTGACCGGGGTCATCCTGCTCGCCGACTCGATCGAGCAGGTGCTGGCGGCATGACCACCGACTCATCGCCCGATCCGGCCGCCACCGCTCCGGTGCCGGCCGACGCTGTTACTCCGGCGCCGGCCGACGCCGGTGCTTCGATGCCGGCCGACCCTGGCGCGCCGGCCCTCTCGGTGTCGCACATGGACGTCACGTACAAGGTCCGGAGCCAAGACCGGCTGGCGCTGCGGGACGTGTCGTTTTCCATCGCGCAGGGCGAATCCTACGGGCTGGTCGGCGAATCCGGATCCGGCAAGTCCACGGTGGCGCTCGCGCTGGTGCGTTACCTGCCCAGCAACGGCCGGGTGAGCGCCGGGACGATCAGGATCAACGGGCTGGACCCGCTGTCGATGGGCGCGGGGGCGCTCCGCGACCTGCGGGCCCGCACCGTCTCGATGGTGTACCAGGAGCCGGGGCGGGCGCTCAACCCGTCGATCCGGGTGGGACGGCAGATCGCCGAGGTGTTCGAGATCGCTGGCGAATCCCACGACTCGGCGATGCACTCGGCCGAGGACATGCTGCGCAAGGTCCAGATCTCGGACCCCGGGCGGGTCATGCGCCGGTACCCGCACGAGCTGTCGGGCGGGATGGCGCAGCGGGCGGTGATCGCGATGGCGCTGGCCGCCTCGCCGTCGCTGCTGATCCTGGACGAGCCGACCACCGCGCTGGACGCGACGGTCGAGGCCGAAGTGCTCGACCTGGTCGCGGGGCTGCGCCAGGAGTTCGCCACGTCGGTGCTGTTCATCAGCCACAACCTGGCGGTGATCGCCAAGATGTGCGACCGGGTCGGCGTGCTCTACGCGGGCGAGCTACTCGAACAAGGACCCGCGCGCGCGGTGTTCGAGAACCCGCGGCACCCGTACACGGTCGGGTTGCTGCGCTGCATCCCGCGGCGTGGGCAGCGCAAGGACAGCGACCGGCTGGACACCATCCCCGGTTTCCTGCCGACGCCCGGTCACGCGATGAGCGGATGCGTGTTCGCGCCGCGGTGCGCGCTGGCTCAGGACCGGTGCCGGACGGCGGAGCCGCCGTTCTTCCGGGTCGACGCCACCCGGACCTCGCGCTGCTACTTCCATGAGCAAGCCCCCGGGCTTCCGCGCGCCACCCCCGCCTCGATCCCGGAGCTCGCGGTCGACGGGGCCGACGAGACCGATGCCCCGCTGGTGGTGGTCGAGGGGCTGTCGAAGACCTTCGCAGGCGACGTCCGCGCGCTGGCCGGAGTGGACCTGTCCATCGAGCGAGGCGAGACGCTCGGGCTGGTGGGCGAGTCGGGCAGCGGCAAGACCACGCTCGCGCGCGTCCTGCTCGGGCTCACCGCGCCGGACGCGGGTTCGGTCGTCACCCTGAACGGCAAGCCGCTCGCCCCGGACGCGCGGCGGCGGGCGCGGGACGTCCTGCGCGCGCTGCAGATCGTGTTCCAGAACCCGGACTCCGCGCTCAACCGGCGGCACACCGTGCGCGCCTTGATCAGCCGTCCGCTGTCCCGGCTGGCCGGGCTCTCGGGTAGGGCGCTGCGGGACCGGCTGGAAGAGCTGATCGCCTCGGTACGGCTCGAGGACCGGTACCTGCCGCTGCGCCCGAGCCAGCTCTCCGGCGGGCTCAAGCAGCGGGTGGCGATAGCGCGGGCCTTCGGCGCCAGGCCGGAGGTAGTGGTCTGCGACGAACCGACGTCGGCGCTCGACGTCTCGGTCCAGGCGGCCATCCTCAACCTGCTCGCGGACCTGCAGCAAACGGAGCGGGCCACCTACCTGTTCATCTCTCACGACCTGGGCCTGGTCCGGTACCTGTCGGACCGGATCGTGGTGTTGTACCTCGGGCGGGTGATGGAGGTCGGGCCGGCCGAGGTCGTCTTCACCGGCCCGCACCATCCGTACACCGAGGCGTTGTTCTCCGCCGTGCCGTCACTCGACGGCCAGCGCCCGGACCGGATCAGGCTGACCGGTGAGATCCCGTCCGCGGCTGACCCGCCGAGCGGCTGCGTGTTCCACACCCGCTGCCCGCGCAAGCTGACAACCGGCATATGCGAATCCACCGAACCACCGTTGCTCGAGGGCGAGCCGGGTCACCAGATCCGCTGCCACATACCACTCGCCGAACTGCGAGAACTCCAGCGCAGTCAATCCGTCCCATCCCAGGGAG
>JASIGD010000119.1 GCA_030045295.1 Streptosporangiaceae bacterium | reverse complement strand
GCTTTCCGCGGCCGAGCCGACCAGAAGCTCGCGCTCCCACTCGGCCAGCGGCTCCTCGCTGCCCAGCTGGTCACCGGTTGGCTTCTCGTCGCTGTCGGCCGCGCCGGCCCTGGCGATCAGGCCTTCCGCGACCGCGTCGGCCACTACCCGGGTCAGCAGGGCGACACTGCGGATGGCGTCGTCGTTACCCGGGATCGGGTAGTTGACCTCGTCCGGATCGCAGTTGGTGTCCAGGATGGCGACGACGGGGATGCCCAGCTTGCGCGCTTCGTTGACCGCGATGTGCTCCTTCTTGGTGTCGACCACCCAGATCGCGCTCGGCACGCGCGCCATGTCCCTGATCCCGCCCAGGGTCCGGTCGAGCTTGTCGTGCTCACGCCGCAGGTGCAGGAGCTCCTTCTTGGTCATGCCGGAGCCGGCCACGTCGTTGAAGTCGATCTCCTCCAGCTCCTTGAGCCGCTGCAGCCGCTTGTAGACGGTGGAGAAGTTGGTCAGCATTCCGCCCAGCCAGCGCTGGTTCACGTACGGCATCCCGACCCGGCGCGCCTGTTCGGCGATGGCCTCCTGCGCCTGCTTCTTGGTACCGACGTACAGGATGGTCCCGCCGTGGGCGACGGTCTCCTTGACGAACTCGTAGGCGCGGTCGATGTAGTCCAGCGACTGCTGCAGATCGATGATGTAGATGCCGTTGCGTTCGGTGAAGATGTAGCGCTTCATCTTCGGGTTCCAGCGCCTGGTCTGGTGCCCGAAATGGACACCGCTCTCCAGGAGCTGCTTCATGGTGACGACCTGAGCCACTGGCACGGTCCCTTCCTTCGTGCGCCGCGCTTTTCGGCCACGACGCTGCTCGGTTGCTTCCTGGTGCCCGTGGGTTGACGCGCCTGCGGCCGGCCTGGCGGCCGGCGGACCGAGCGGCGCGTCCCGCTGGGAGTCGTTCACTCCGGCGAGCATGCGGGCACGCGATTTAGCCGCCGGCACGCGGGTACGGCACGGCGACCGCATTAAGGATACTTGACGTTCTCGCCGGCCGCGCGTTCAGCGGGCTCGGCCTTGTGGGTTACTCCCAGTGCGAACGTCCTTTGTTAACTGTCAACAAACGAACCGGAACCGGATATTCCGGGGGTCCGGGCCGGGTCGTGGAAGTCGGCCGCGCCCAGCTCGGTCGGCTGCACGGCCCGGCCGCGCGGCCGCGCAGGCGTGGTCAGTTCTACGCCCGGGGGTGGGCCTGGCGGTAGCTGGACTTCAGGCGCTCGATCGACACGTGCGTGTAGATCTGCGTGGTCGCCGGCGAGGAATGACCGAGGATCTCCTGGACGCTGCGCAGGTCTGCGCCGCCCTCGAGCAGGTGGGTGGCCGCGCTGTGCCGAATTCCGTGCGGGCCGGCATCGCGGATCGCCCCCGCCTCGCGTAGGCGCTGGTGCACGATCCGGCGAGCCGTGCGCGGGTCCAGGCGGCCGCCGCGAACGCCGAGGAAAAGGGCCGGCCCGCTGGCCGCGGTGGCGAGAGCGGGGCGGCCCGCGGCCAGCCAACGGGTCACCGCGCGGAGTGCGGGCAGGCCGACCGGGACGGTACGTTCCTTGTCCCCCTTGCCCCTGACCCGGACGGTCCGGCGGCTGTGGTCGAAACTGTCCGCGGTCAGTCCGCACAGCTCACTGACCCTGATGCCGGTCGCGTAGAGCAGCTCGAGCAGCGCGGCATCGCGCAGGGCGACCGCCGCCTCCAGCTGGGTCGCCTGGGCTGCCGCACCGGCCTGGCGGCCGACCACGTCCAGCACGGACTCCATCTCGTCCTTGCGCAGCACGTGCGGAAGGGCGCGGCGAGTCCGCAGCGTCCCCAGTTGCGGGCCTGGGTCGCTGGCCAGCCAACCGCGACCGTGCGCGAAGGCAGTGAATGTCCTGGCTGCCGCGCCGCGGCGGGCCAGCGTGTTACGCGCGGCGCCGGAGGAATGCTGGCTGGCGAGCCAGCTGCGCAGATGCGTCAGGCCAAGACCGTCAACCGCCTGCACGCCGTTGCGGCTCGTGTGCTCGAGGAGCGACCTGATGTCTCCTGCGTAGGCCCGGGCCGTGTGCGGCGACAGCGAGCGCTCGGACCGGAGGTGACGCTCGAAGGCGGCCAGGGCCGCGGCCATCGAAGGCGGCAGCGAGCCCGCGGCCTCCTGTCCCGCGTCCTTCATGGGCCTAGTCTGCATCACGACTGTGACGCAAGCCCGGAACGGGCCAGGCGACAGGCGGTCGTGAATAATTTCGGATGCCGACACGCCGATCGAACTGAAGTTTGACAAGGGGTCGTCCTTCCGGCAGGGTGATCCATGCGTTCATCCCGACGTGGTCCTCGACCCGGCGACGAGGCCGCGGAACGCTCCCGCACCAGCGCCTAGAAAGGGACCGAGCATGGGCCAGAAGACTGTCCGGTTCAGCGACCTGAGCGGCCAGCTCATCACGCATGACGACGCACTGGCGCGCATCGTGGTGCACGAGCACCCCGAACTTGGCGACGGCCCAGTCGAGATCGAGGCTCTCACCGAGGAAGCCGAGGCCCTGGAGCGGACCGCTCTGCGAGTCGCGGTCGTTGACCTGTACCTCCCCGATGACGTCGAGCCGCGCCGCGTCGTCCTGGAGGCCGACGCCTTCGACAAGCTGGCCACCGACAACCCGATGGAAGAACTCCTTCTCACCGCCCGGCCGGCCAGGCGCAGCCCGCGGTCGGCGGCGAACGGCACCGTGCGCGGTGACCGCCT
>JASIGD010000118.1 GCA_030045295.1 Streptosporangiaceae bacterium | reverse complement strand
AACCGGCCGGACGACCCCGATTTGGGCGACGACCTGTTCCCGGACTCGGCGTCGTTCGGCGCCCTGCCGGACGGGAGCGCGCTGCTGCTGGTCATGCGCGGCGCCAACGCGGGCAGCAGGTTCCGGCTGGACGGTAACCTGACCACCGCCGGAAGGCACCCGGACAGCGACATCTTCCTCGACGACGTGACGGTCTCGCGGCGGCACGCGGAGTTCGACCGCGAGGGCGGCGTTTTCACCGTCCGCGACGTGGGCAGCCTCAACGGCACCTACGTCAACAGGGAGCGCATCGAAGAGGCGCAACTGGCGGGCGGGGACGAAGTCCAGATAGGCAAGTTCCGGCTGCTGTTCCTGACCAGCCAGAACCTGCTTGACCCGAGAACTTCCTCGGGTGACCCTCGCGGCAGGGGCGCACAGGACTACGCATGAGCGATCAGCCCGCGCGCGGTCAATACGGTATCGGCGAGGTGCTGGCGCAACTGCGGCCCGAATTCCCTGACATCAGCACGTCCAAGATCCGGTTCCTGGAGGCCGAAGGGCTGATCGAGCCGGCCAGGACGCGATCGGGCTACCGCCGGTTCTCGGCGACCGACATCGAGCGGCTGCGCTACATCCTCACCATGCAACGCGATTCGTACCTGCCGCTGCGGGTCATCAGGGAACGGCTCGCCGACGGCGTCCCCGCGCGTCCGGAGGGCCTCGGTGGCGGTCTCAGAGGCCCGGCGCGAGCCCTGGCCGGCGAGAGCCGGGAACAAGCCACCCGGGCGCCTGCTGACATGTCCCGGCGCCAGCTGCTCGAGGCCGCCGGAATCGGCGACGCGGAGCTGACCGAACTCGAAGACTACGGCCTGATCCGCCGGGTGGGTCGGCAGTACGGTCCGGACGCGCTCGCGGTGGCCCGGGCCGTCGCCGCGCTTCGCCAGTACGGCGTGCAGGCCCGGCACCTGCGGGCGGTCAAGGCCGCGGCCGACCGGGAAGCCAACCTGGTCGAACAGGTGGTGGCGCCGCAGCTGCGCCAGCGGGGATCCGGGGCCGTCCAGGCGGCCGCCCGCACCGCGTGGCAGATCGCCGACCTCACCGTGCGGTTGCACGCCACGCTGGTCGAATCCGCGCTGGCTGAGGCCGGATTGGCGGTCTCAGGGCCCGCGCCCGCGCCCGCCGACCGATACGGCCTGGGGTCCCGCGCATCGGACCAGGTCGCTGATTCCCCCGGGTCATCAGCTGGGGGCCTGCGGTCGGCTTCCGGGCGATTACGGGTGTACCTTGGCAAGGGGAGAGGTGGCCAAACAGGTTCGCCAGGTATGTGAGGACGGAGCGGCAGTGCGGCAGATGGAGGTCATCGGCGTCCGGGTCGAGATGCCATCGAACAGCCCGATCGTCTTGCTCAAGGAGGCGCAGGGCGACAGATACCTGCCCATCTGGATCGGGGCGGTCGAAGCCACGGCGATCGCCTTCGCCCAGCAGGGCATGGTGTCCGTCCGGCCGCTGACGCACGATCTGTTCAAGGACGTGCTCGAGGTCCTGAACGTCCAGCTGCGCACCGTCAACATCACGGCGCTGCGCGACGGGATCTTCTACGCGGACCTTGTCTTCTCCAACGGCGCCGAGGTGAGCGCTCGGCCATCGGACTCGATCGCGCTGGCGCTGCGCACCGGCGCGCAGATCTTCGCCAGCGAGGAGATCCTGGACGAGGCCGGCGTGGCCATCCCGGACGAGCAGGAAGACAACGAGCACGAGGTCGAGAAGTTCCGGGAGTTCCTCGACACCATCTCCCCCGAGGATTTCGGCCGGGCCACATGAACTCGCAGGTCACGAGGGCTGCGTGGCTCCTCGGCGGGCCGGGTCGTCCCGGCGCCGACCCGAGAGACCGGGAATGTCACGACGCGCCGTTTGCGGTCGTTGACGCCGCCACCCGGGCCGGCTTACGGTGCCAGTGCCGTGGGTAGTCAGCTCCCGTGGAGGTAGGCGTGGTGGTTACCAGGGATGACAGCGACGGCGGGACGTCCGTCGCTGGCGGCCCGGGAAGCTTGCGAGGCTCTCAGGGTGCCCTCTTCGAGGCTGACGAAGCTCTCGGGACCGAGGAAGTCCCTCGCGAGTCTGACCCCGGGTCGGCTGAGGTCGGTTACCGCGGGCCGACCGCGTGCATGGCGGCCGGGATCACCTACCGCCAGCTTGACTACTGGGCGCGCACGGGTCTGGTCGAGCCGAGCGTGCGGGCCGCGCATGGCTCTGGCTCCCAGCGCCTGTACAGCTTCCGCGACATCTTGGTGCTGAAGGTGGTCAAGCGGCTGCTCGACACGGGGATCTCGCTGCAGCAGATCCGGGCCGCCGTGCAGCACCTGCGCGAGCACGGCACCGAGGACCTGGCCCAGGTGACGCTCATGAGCGACGGGGTCAGCGTCTACGACTGCACCTCCGCGGACGAGGTTGTGGACCTGCTCCAGGGCGGCCAGGGAGTGTTCGGCATCGCGCTCGGCCGGGTCTGGCGGGAGGTCGAAGGGGACCTCGCGGTGCTGCCCGCCGTGCGCGCCGAGGACGACTTCGTGGCCGTGGTCCCGGGGTCTCCGGCCAGCCAGGATGACCTGGCCAAGCGCCGCCTGCGCCGCACCAGCTGAACCCAGTCCCACAATCTGGTCCTGCTCGGGTAGGATCGCAAGTGCTGATGACACCGGCCGGGAGAGACCACGCGTTAACCGCGGGCGCCGAAGGGGCAACATCCCCGGAACCTCTCAGGCACACGGACCGGCCGGAACAGGCACTCTGGAGCGGGTGTCAGACCGCGACAGACGGGGAGCCAGCGACCGCGCTTTTCCGGGGAGGGCTCTCCAATGACCGACTTCGCCGCACGTCACATCGGGCCGTCCGAGGCCGACCAGCGGCACATGCTCGGCAGCCTCGGCTACTCATCGCTTGACGAGCTCACCAGGGCCGCGCTGCCCGAGGGAACTCAGGCGCCCGAACTGAACCTGCCGGCCCCGCTGTCCGAGCCGCAGGCGCTCGCGGAACTGCGCCGGATGGCGG
>JASIGD010000117.1 GCA_030045295.1 Streptosporangiaceae bacterium | reverse complement strand
CGTAGTCTGCGCTGGCGCAGCCAGCTCCAGGCCCAGTCGGGGGTTGTCTCCCGACAACAGGCACGCGACGCGAGCTGGCCAGAACAAACCATCGACCGGCGGCTTCGGTCCGGAACCTGGCGGCGCTTGCACCGTGGCGCGTACGCGACGTTCACGGGAGATCCCTCACGGGAAGCAAAGCTGTGGGCGGCCGTGCTACGCGTGGGACGAGGTGCGGCGCTCAGCCACGAGACAGCGGCTGAGCTACATGGCCTCATCGACAAGCCGATTGGGCAGATCCACGTCACCGTTCCGGCCGGACGCCGTCCTGCCCGGCAAAAGATCCGGGGCGTGATCGTGCATCGGTCCCGGTGCCTGGTGCCGGAGTGGCAGCCGCCTTGGCTACTGCCGCGGACCACGGTCGAGGACACGGTCCTTGACCTGATCGCCGTGGCCAGGACCTTCGACGATGCCTACGGCTGGATCGCACGCGCGGTAGGCCGCCGCCTGACGTCGCCGCAATCGCTCAGCAAGGCGCTGAACGCGCGCCCGAGAATACGCTGGCGGGCCTGGATCGCCGGTGCCTTGGAGGATGCTGCCGATGGCGTCCACTCTCCGCTGGAGCGCAACTACGTTCACGGCGTGGAGCGCGCCCACGGCCTGCCCGAGGCGCGGCGGCAGGCCAGGCGCAGGCACGCCGACGGCACGAGGTACCTGGACAACCTGTATCGGGAGTACGACCTCTGCGTCGAGGTCGACGGGGTCACCGCCCACCCGGCGGAGGGGCGCTGGCGCGACATCCACCGGGACAACGCGAACCTCGCGCAGGGAACGGTAACGCTGAGATACGGCTGGCCGGACGTCACCGAGAACCGGTGCCGGACCGCCGCGGAAGTGGCCGCGGTCCTGCGCCGCGGCGGCTGGAAGGGCACTCAGCACTCGTGCGGGTCCACCTGCCGAGCCGCGCGGGAATGACTGCCTCGCCGATATGACGACCCCGGTCAGGAGCGGGCAGCGGTCAGGAGCGGGCAGCGGCCAGGAGCGGGCAGCGGCCAGGAGCGGGCAGCGGTCAGGAGCGGGCAGCGTGCCGCTTCGGGGATCTCTTCGACCGGTTCGGGACCTCTGCCACAGGCTGCGGCGAGGGGGCGGGCTTGGCGGCTGCCACCAGCGCCTCGAAGAGCCGGGCGTCGTCGCCTTCTTCTGGGTGCCATTGCACGCCGAGACCGAACCGGTGGCCTTGCAGCTCGACTGCCTCCACCACCTGGTCCGGGGTCCACGCTACGGTGACGAGACCTCGGCCCAGCTCGTCGACGGCCTGGTGATGGGCGGCGGGTACGAGCGCGCTCGCGCCGAGTACGCGCCCGAGCTTGCTCTCCGTGTTGATCTGGACGTTATGAGTGGTCATCTTCACCGGATCCGGCTTATGGCTCTCGTTGCCGAGCCGGTCCGGGAGATGCTGAGTGAGGGAGCCACCGCGCGCCACGTTCAGGACGTGCATGCCGCGGCAGATGGCGAGGAAGGGAAGGTCGGCGTCGATCGCCGCGCGGACCATGAGGAGCTCGAACCTGTCTCGTCTGTGGTCTGGCGGGTCCGTCTGCTCGTGCGCCGTCTGTTCGTAGAGCAGCGGGTCGACGTCTCTCCCCCCGGCCAGCAGCAGGCCGTCAATCCGCGCGATCAGGCTGGGCACAGAGCTGGCAGGGACCGGCGGCAGTACGACCGGCGTTCCGCCGGCGCGCTCGACGGTTCGCGTGTAACTCACCGGAGAGACGACGGCTTCGCGAATCCAGGTGCGCCAGCAGGCAGCCTCAAGCTCGCCGGTGATGCCAATGATCGGGCGGGCCATCAGTCGTCCTCCCCTGAACGTAAGGTTCCAGTGCCCATAATGGTCCATCCCCCCGCGTCAGGCCTGCCCACCCGGAAAATCTCCTAGCCCGGTTGCCGGGGCTGCTCGCTTTGGAGGTGCTGGCCGAAGAACGCGAAGATCCGCTGCCAGGCATCCTCGGCCGCCTGCGGGTTGTAACCCATCCGGGCCAGCACGGCCAGCCGAGCCGCCGGGGCGGGCTTGGGGCTCATGAAGCTATGCCCGGCATCCGGGTACACCTTGACGTCGTGCGGCACCGCCAGCGCGGTCAGGGCGGCCTCGAGCCGCTTGGGAGGTTCGGCGCCCATGGCATCCCTGGCTCCGTAGCTCGCGACCACCGGACAACTGCCGGCGAGCACGCGCTCCGCGTCCTTCGGAACCTGGCCGTAGTTGACGGCCGCGGCGGAGAACTCTCCTCGCGGCGCGCACAGCAGCGCGAAGCCGCCGCCCAGGCAGAACCCGATCACGCCGGTCCTGCCGGTGCAGTCCTCGCGCTGCGCCAGCCACCCGCGGCACGCCTCAACGGCGTCGAACGCTGGTCCCGATCCGGCGCGCAGCTGCCGGATCGTGTCCCGGATGCAGCGCACCCAAGACTGCCCGCCGTACAGGTCGGGCGCCAAGGCGAGGTAGCCGAGCGCCGCCAGCCGGTCCGCGTGGCCGCGGATGTCGGCGTTCAGCCCGAACGCCTCGTGCAGGACCACCACGCCCGGCCACGGCCCCCCGGATGCAGCGGGTCCTACGGACCCAGAAGGGACCGCCAGGTACGCGGGCGTAGCACCTACTGTCACACCGGGCACTGGCTCTGCCTCCTTAGGGCGAGGGGCGTTACGGCGA
>JASIGD010000116.1 GCA_030045295.1 Streptosporangiaceae bacterium | reverse complement strand
ACCGCACCGAGCGGCGGCGGGTGATCGGCATGTACGGCTCGATCCTGCTGCTGCACGCGGTGGGGTTCTTCGTGTTCATCGCCTTCGTGCTGCCCGCGCACTACAAGCTGTTCGGCGTCGGGCTGAGCATCACCGCCTACACGCTGGGGCTGCGGCACGCGTTCGACGCGGACCATATCTCGGCGATCGACAACACCACCCGCAAGGCGATGAACCAGCGCAAGGAGGGCGAGCCGCGCCCGTTCGGGTTCGGCTACTTCTTCTCCCTCGGCCACTCCACCATCGTGGTCGCGATCGGGGTCGGGCTCATCATCGCGGTCAAGACCGTGCTGCCCGCGGTGACGCACTCCAACTCCTCGCTGGAATCCTTCGGCGGCACCTTCGGCACCATCGTGTCCGCGGTCTTCTTGTTTTTGATCGGCGCGCTGAACCTGGTCATCCTGGCCGGGATCCTCAAGGTGTTCCGGTCCATGCGGCGCGGCCAGTACGACGAGGCGGAGCTGGAGCGGCAGCTGGAGAACCGCGGGTTCTTCTACCGGTTCTTCGGCCGCTGGATGAAGGCCATCGACAAGGAGTGGCAGATGTACCCGGTCGGGGTGGTGTTCGGCATGGGCTTCGACACCGCCACCGAGGTCGCCCTGCTGACCGCCACCGCGCTGGCGGCCTCCGAGCACATCCCGTGGCAGGCGATCATCTGCCTGCCCATCTTGTTCACCGCCGGGATGAGCCTGATGGACACCACCGACGGCATGTTCATGAACCTGGCCTACGGCTGGGCGTTCTTCAACCCGGTCCGCAAGGTGTACTACAACCTGGCCATCACCGGCTTGTCCGTGGCCATCTGCTTTTTCATCGGCGGCATCGAGACCCTCAGCCTCATCCCGCAGGACTTCCCGCGCGACTTCAGCCAGACCGGCGGTTTCTGGGGATTCATGTACAACTTCGACATCAACAAGGCCGGGTTCGTCATCGTCGGCATGTTCATCATCACCTGGGCGGCGGCCATCGCCATCTGGCGGTGGGGCCACATCGAGGAACGGTGGACCGCCCGCCTGAACGCCCCGCCCCCGGACAAATGGGGAGGGGACTGGGCCGAGACCGAAGCCGCCGAGTGACCGCCCCGAGCCGGATGCGCTCGGTCCGCGGGAAAGCATGACCCGCCCGCCCAGCGCTGCGCCGGTAGCTCAGTTCGCGACGATCGAGGACGCGCTCGTCGGGCTGCGCAAGCCGTGCGGCCCCGGCCACGCCCGCCCTTTGGCCTCCGCGCAGCCTGCCGCACCGACGCAACTGAGCGTACAGCTCGTCGAGCACCTCCACCCGGTCCTGGATCTCGCGCAGCTGCAGCCTGCCAAGCACAGGGCGGATGACCCGCTCGATGTAGCTCTCGTAGTTCACCGCCCGAGCCGGGCAGTCGGCTCACCGGCGTGAACGGGCAGCGGGTCCGAACACGTACAGTGACATACTGCGCGTGGCTTTACACGCGATATCCGCCTGCGTGGTCATGAGGCGTGCGACGTCTATCAGATAAGGCGCGCAGATTGGGCTGTCAGTACTTGGGACAGGGCGGCGGGGCAGCGGCCGGTTCGCCGGCGCATCCAGGGGCCGGGTGGATGTCGCACGAGGCAACGGATTCCGTGGTCAGGCTCCCAGGCGTAGGCTACTTAGCACTGATTCTGCCCAGCTTGGAGGGCTGCGTGACCGGTTATGCCAGCGCCCTGACGGCGGTGTAGTCCGGATACCGGGCAGATGGCCGCAGATTTTCGCTCGTCCGGACGTGCCGCTTCTCGCTTGCCTGGATCTGAACAGCTGAGGGGCCGCAGCGGTGAGATGAGCGTGCTGGCCGATCTGGTCGCGGCTGTCCGGGCGGGGCAAAGCCGGGTGCTGGTGGTCCGCGGCGAGCCGGGCGTAGGCAAGACGGCGCTGCTGGATGAGCTGGCCGAGCAGGCTCAGGGCTGCCGGGTGGCGCGCGCGGCAGGCATGCAGTCGGAGATGGAGCTGGCGTTCGGCGGGTTGCATCAGCTGCTGGCGCCGATGCTGGACCGGGTGGAGCGGCTGCCGGTGCCGCAGCGGGAGGCGCTGCAGGCGGCGTTCGGGATCAGTGCAGGCCCGGCACCGGACCGTTTCCTGGTGGCGCTGGCGGTGCTGAGCCTGCTGTCGGAGACGGCCGGGGAACAGCCGCTGGTTTGCGTGATCGATGACGAGCAGTGGCTGGATCAGACGTCGGCGCAGGCGCTGGGGTTCGCGGCGCGGCGGCTGGCCGCCGATCCGGTCGGGCTGGTGTTCGCGGCCCGGGTACCGGGTGCGGAGCTTGGCGGACTGCCGGAGCTGGCGGTCGAGGGTCTGGCGGAGGGCGATGCCCGGGCGCTGCTGGATTCGGCGCTGACCGGGCCGCTCGATATTCGGGTGCGGGATCAGATCGTCGCTGAGGCGGAGGGCAATCCGCTGGCGTTGCTGGAGCTGCCGCGCGGGATGACGCCTGCTGAGCTGGCGGGCGGGTTCGGCCTGCCGGGTGCGGGGCGTGGCGCGGGGTCGCTGACGGGACGGATCGAGGACAGTTTCGGGCGGCGGCT
>JASIGD010000115.1 GCA_030045295.1 Streptosporangiaceae bacterium | reverse complement strand
CCGTGCTGGCCAGCGGTGATCCGATGTTCTACGGCATCGGCTCGACCTTGGTCGGCCTCCTGGGTGCCGCCCGGGTCAGGGTGCTTCCCCATCTTTCGTCGGTGTCGCTGGCCGCGGCCCGGCTCGGCTGGCCGCTGGACGATGTCGAGGTGGTGAGCCTGGTCGGCCGGCCCCGGGAGCTGCTGCACCCGCTGCTGCAGCCCGGCCGGCGAGTGTTCGCGCTCACCGCCGAGACCACGGCGGCAGCCGACATCCAGAAGCTGCTCGACGCCCGTGGTTTTGGAACCAGCCAGGTCACGGTGCTCGCCGACCTGGGCGGCGAGGAGGAGGCCGTCGGCCCGGCGGACGGGCGGCCGCACAGCCGCCTGGCCATCATCGCGATCGGCTGCCGACTCGACGGCGGTGCCACACCGCTGCCGCGGGTGCCCGGCCTGCCCGATGAAGCCTTCGAGCAGGACGGGCAGATTACCAAGCGCGAGCTTCGCGCTCCGGCGCTGGCCGCGCTGGCCCCGCTTCCCGGTCAGCTGCTGTGGGACGTGGGAGCAGGCTCGGGCAGCGTCGGCATCGAATGGATGCGAGTCCACCCCGCGAGCCGGACGATCGCTGTCGAACCGCGTGCCGACCGCCGCGAGCGGATCACCAGGAACGCCGCCGCGCTCGGCGCGCCGGGGCTGGTCGTCGTACCCGGCTTGGCTCCGGACGCGCTGGCCGGGCTGCCCCGGCCGGACGCGGTATTTGTCGGCGGCGGCGTCACCAACGACGGCGTGCTGCCCGCCTGCTGGGACGCCCTCGGCCCGGGCGGCAGGCTGGTGGCCCACGCGGTCACGATCGAGGGACAGGCGGTCCTGGCCGACTGGTGGCGCGGCACGGGCGGCAGCTTGACCCGGCTCGGCGTAGAGCGCGCCAGCACGCTCGGGGCGTTCACCACCTGGCGGCCCGCGCTGCCGGTGGTCCAGTGGTCCGTCGTCAAGGAGAGCGAGTGACCGTCCACTTCGTGGGCGCCGGACCAGGCGCCGCCGACCTGATCACCGTTCGGGCCCAGCGCCTTCTGTCCGAATGCGCTGTGTGCCTGTACGCCGGCAGCCTCGTGCCCGCCGAGGTCCTCGCGTACTGCCCACCGACGGCCCGGCTGATCGACACCGCCGACCTCACCCTCGACCAGATCACTGCGGCCATGGTGGAGGCGGACGCCGCGGGCCTGGACGTGGTGCGGCTGTGCTCCGGTGACCCGGCCATCTTCAGCGCCGTGGCCGAGCAGGCCCGCCGCCTGGACCGGGCCGGCATCGGCTACGACATCGCCCCGGGCGTTCCGGCCTTCGCCGCGGCCGCCGCAGCCCTGCGCCGCGAGCTCACCGTGCCCGGCGTCGGCCAGACCGTCGTCCTGACTCGGATCGCGCACCGGGCCACGCCTATGCCGCCCGGCGAGGACCTGGCCAGCCTCGGCGCGACCGGGGCGACGCTGGTGCTGCACCTGGCCGTCCAGCGGATCGAGCAGGTCGTGGCCGAGCTGGTGCCGCACTACGGGCCCGGGTGCCCGGCCGCCGTCGTGGCCCACGCCAGCCAGTCCGGCGAGATCGTGCTGCGCGGCACGCTCGGCGACATCGCCGCGCAGGTGCTGGCCGCGTCCGTGCGCAGCACCGCCGTCATCATCGTCGGACGGGTCCTGGCCGCGGAAGGCTTCCGCGACAGCCATCTATATTCGACCGAACGGGACCGTGGCTCACGCCCCTGAGGACTGGCCGTCGCGGCGCAGCAGATACGTGTCCATGATCCAGCCGTGCCTGGCCCGCAGCTCCGCCCTGGTCGCGGTGATCTCGGTGGCCACCTCGGGCAGCGGGCCGCTGATGAGGGTCTCGTCCGGGGTGCTGAGGTAGGCGCCCCAGAAGACGGTCAGCGCCGGGTCATCGAACGCGGCCGCGGTGAACCCGGAGTCGAGCATGACGACGGCGCTGTCCAGCCCTTCGGGCAGACCGCCGGCGATCCGGCGCGCAGGGGTGATGTGGATCGGCTCCCCGATCCGGTTCAGCGGAACCCGGTGCGCGGCTGCGAGCGCCTGCACGCTGGTGACGCCGGGGATCACCGTGTACTCGAACGGGACGGCGCCCCGGGCCAGCAGCCGACCGACGATCCGCAGCGTCGAGTCGTAGACCGACGGATCGCCCCAGACCAGGAACGCGCCCACGCCGTCCTCCCCGAGCTCGTCCGCGATCGCGGTCTCGATGAGCTCGGCGCGGGCCTCGTGCCAGTCGCGGACCGCGCCCAGGTAGTCGGCTGGGGACCGGTCCCGCGAGGGCTCGGGGATCTCGACGAGGCGGTAGCCCGGCCGGGTGACGTGGCGGCGCAGGATCTCGTCGCGGACGGCGTTCAGCCCCGATTTCGCGTCGCCCTTGTCGATGCGGAAAAGGACATCCATCCGGTTGAGGGCTTGCACAGCCTGAACGGTGATCTGGTCCGGATGCCCGGGACCCATCCCGATGACGAGCAGCTCACGCATCCGTCCAGTCTCCCGCACTACCCTGTGCGGGTGCGCATCCTGATCCTCGGCGGGACTGGCGAGGCCCGGGAGCTGGCCGCCGAGCTGGTCGCCGCGGGGGTCGACGTGCTGTCGTCGCTGGCCGGGCGGGTGCAGCAGCCGCGGCTACCGGACGGCCCCGTGC
>JASIGD010000114.1 GCA_030045295.1 Streptosporangiaceae bacterium | reverse complement strand
TCGCCGCCGACCTGACCTTCATCAAGTTCTTGTCCAGCACGGAGGCGCAGACCATCTTGGCCACCGAGTTCTCCGAGATCCCCACCGTGGAGTCGGTGCGGACCTCGCCCACGGTCATCGCGCTGAACCCGGTGCTGGCCATCGTGGGCAAGACCAAGCTGGTGCCGCGGCCCGCGGGCACGCCGAACTACCCGGCGATGTCCACCGAGATCTACACCAACATCAACGCCGCCCTGGCCGGGTCGACCTCGCCATCGGCAGCGCTGTCCGCCGCCCAGTCCCAGGCCACCACCGCGCTGACCAGCCCGGCCGGCGGCTTGTAACCCGCTACCCCGCGGCCGCCCGGGGCCGGGGCACCCGCCACCCGCCCCGGCCCCGGGCGACCGCCCCCACCCACCCCCCAAGCCCCGGGCGACCAACACGACCAGCACCAACGGGTCAGGAGCCAGCGATGACCAGGCAGTCGGCGACCGCAGTGGAGGCCGAGGTGGCTGACGAGCCAGCCATGATCGAGCAGGATTACCCCGCGTGGCATGTCTGGCAGTCCCAAGCCGGCCGCTGGTGGGCGACCCGGCTCGGGCACGCCCGGCCGCTCGCGGACCGGGAACCCAACGACCCCAACGACCCGGAGTTCGCCATGACCCTAGACGCCGACACCGCGGCCGAGCTCCGGGAAGCGCTGGCATTCCAGCTGCGCCGTTTCGGCTAGCGTCTTTCCTGCTGGCACCGGCCGCACCAGCCGCCGCAACCGGATCGCGGCCGCACCGGCCTGGCGGGATTTCTCACCGGCCGGGCGGTAAGCCGGCTACTCTGCGCACCTTGCTGCAGGGTAGCGTTCGGGTATGACGACGAGCAGCGCGCCGTTCGGCCGAATGATCACGGCGATGATCACCCCCATGACCCCAGACGGGGCCGTCGACTACGACGGGGCCGCCAGCCTCGTCGACTACCTTGTCACCGACATGCGCAACGACGGACTGGTGGTGAACGGCACCACCGGTGAGGCGCCGACCACGACTGATGCGGAGAAGGACCGCCTGCTCCGGGTGGTGCTTGAAGCGGCAGGCGGGCGCGCGAAGGTGGTGGCCGGGGTCGGCACGAACGTCACGTCGCACACCATCGAGCTGGCCCGGTCCGCCGAACGGGCCGGGGCGCACGGCCTGCTGGTGGTTACCCCTTATTACAACAAGCCGCCCCAGCCGGCGCTCGAGGCTCATTTCACCGCGGTCGCCGACGCCACCGGCCTGCCCGTGCTCATCTACGACATACCCGGTCGTACCGCCGCGGCTGTGGCCACCGAGACCCTGGTCCGGCTGGCCTCGCATCCCCGGATCGTCGGCGTCAAGGACGCCAAGGACGACCCGTCCGCCACCTCGCACGTGCTGGCCCGGACCGACCTTGTCTATTACTGCGGCTCGGACATGCTGAACCTGCCCTGGCTCTCCCTCGGCGCCGTCGGCTTCATCAGCGTGGTCGGCCACGTGGTGGGAGACCGGCTGCACGAGATGATCGACGCGTTCGGGGCCGGCGATGTCACCCGGGCCCGGCAGACCCACTACGAGCTGATTCCGGTGTACGACGGGATGTTCCGTAACCAGGGCGCGGTGATGACCAAGGCAGCGCTTGACCTGCTCGGCTTGCCGGGTGGCGCGATGCGCGCCCCGTTGCTGGCCGCCACCGCCGCCGAACGGCACCAGCTGGTCCTGGACCTCACCGCTGGCGGCGTGAAGCTGCCGGGGACGGCCGCGTGAGCCACCCCCACCCGGAGCTCACCCCGCCTCCTGCGTTGCGGCGCGACGGCCTGCGCATCGTGGCCCTGGGCGGGATCGGCGAGATCGGCCGGAACATGACGGTCTTCGAGTACCGCGGTCGGCTGCTCGTGGTGGACTGCGGGGTGCTGTTCCCCGATCCTGACCAGCCCGGCGTGGACCTGATCCTGCCCGACTTCAGCTACCTGTCCGGCCGGCTCGACCGGGTGGAGGCGCTCATCCTCACGCACGCGCACGAGGACCACATCGGCGCGATTCCCTACCTGCTCAGGGAGCGTGAGGACATCCCGCTCGTGGGCTCCAAGCTGACCCTCGCCCTGGTCCGCAGCAAGCTATCCGAGCACCGCGTGGATCCGGTCACGGTCGAGGTCGCGGAGGGGTACTACAGGTCGTTCGGCCCCTTCGAGTGCGAGTTCTTCGCCGTCAATCACTCGATCCCGGACGCGCTCGCCCTGGCCATCCGTACCCCGGCCGGCGTCGTGCTGCACACGGGCGACTTCAAGATGGACCAGCTGCCTCTGGACGGCAGGCTGACCGACCTGGCCGGGTTCGCCCGGCTCGGCGCCGAAGGCGTCGACCTGCTGATGTCCGACTCGACCAACGCCGAGGTGCCCGGCGTGGTGACGTCGGAGCGCGAGATCGCGCCCGTGCTTGACGAGATCTTCGCCAGCACCGAGCAACGCATCATCGTCGCGTGCTTCGCGTCGCACGTACACCGCGTGCAGCAGGTGCTCGACGCCGCGGTGAAGCACAAGCGCAAGGTCGCGTTCGTCGGCCGGTCCATGGTGCGGAACATGGGCGTCGCCCGTGACCTCGGCTACCTGCTGGTTCCCGGCGGGCTCCTGGTCGACTTGCGCGAGGCCGAGGAGATGCCGCCCGGCGACGTCGTGCTGATCTCCACCGGCTCGCAGGGCGAGCCGATGTCGGCCCTGACCCGGATGGCCGGGCGCGACCACCCCATCCGGATCGCCGCGGGCGACACCGTGATCCTGGCGTCCTCGCTGATCCCCGGGAACGAGACGGCGGTCTACCGGGTGATCAACGGGCTCACCCGCCTCGGCGCGCGCGTCGTGCACCGAGGCTCCGACCTGGTGCACGTATCGGGGCACGCGCCCGCCGGCGAGCTGCTCTACGTGCTGAACCTGGTCAAGCCGCGGAACTTCATGCCGGTGCACGGCGAGTGGCGGCACCTGCGGGCGCACGCGCGCCTGGCTTCGCTGTCCGGCGTGCCCGACGGCAACATCGTGATCGCCGAGGACGGCGTGGTCGTCGACCTGGTGGATGGCCAGGCCTCCGTGGTCGGCGCGGTGCCCTGCGGCTACCTGTACGTCGACGGGCTCACCGTGGGCGAGGTCACCGAGTCCCAGCTCAAGGACCGACGCATTCTCGGCGAGGAAGGCTTCGTGTCGGTGGTGATCGTGGTCGACGCCAGCTCCGGCAAGATGGTGGCAGGCCCCGAGATCCACGCCCGCGGCTCGGGCATCGACGACGCGGCGTTCGCCGAGGTGCTGCCCAAGATCGAGGACGCGCTGGCCATGGCGGCCGCCGACGGCATCAGTGACGCGCACCAGATCAGCCAGCTCGCCCGCCGCATCGTCGGCAAGTGGGTCAGCGACAACTACCGCCGCCGCCCCATGATCATCCCCGTAGTAATAGAGGCCTAGCCCCGCCAAGCCCGTCCCGCTTAGCCAGCCCCGCCAGGCCCGCCCGGCCAAGCCGGGACCCGCCCGGCGCCCGGCGGTGCCCGCCGCTCTCGGCGTGACCGCGCTACTCCAGGTCCCCGCACGACCTCGTGATACCCGAAAGCCCCATTCATCCCAACTGTCCCGCAACCGGAACGCCCAGAACCACATCGTTGGCCCCGCGATGTGGTTAGAACAACATCACGGGGCCAACGATGTGGTTAGACGAGACAGATCCGGATGAAGTTTTGTCCTGAAAGTGGCTTTTGCGCATTCTTGCGCGTATTTGAGGCGCGGCTCTTTGTCGTACCTCCTCGCCATGATGCATGAATGACTCGCACAACGCGCATTGATCGAGATGCTCTCGCGAAGATCCTCGACCGCCAGATCAACGTAGTGGCCCGCGATCAGGCGCTGGCGGCCGGCGTCACCAGCAACGCGTTGCGGCACCGCCTCCGTCCCGGAGGCCAGTGGATCGGCATCTTGCCCGGCGTCTACGTCGCCGTAACCGGGACGCCCACAGTGGCTCAGCAGGAAATGGCCACGATGCTGTACGCGGGGCGCGGGAGCCTGATCACAGGTCTTTCGGCGTTGCGTTACTACGGCATCCGCGGGCCGTCCACGGAGCTTGTTGACATCTTGATCCCGTGGTCGCGGAAACGACGAGACGTGGCTTTCGTTCGCGTGCACCGAACGTCACGCATGCCGGAACGGTCCGGGCGGCTTGGCCCGCTGCGGTACGCCCTTCCGGCCCGGGCTGTGGCCGATGCGGTGCACGAGCTGACCAGCCTGCGGGACGTGCGGGCGGTCGTGGCGGACGCCGTGCAGCGCGGCAGCTGTGCGGTAGCACAGCTCTGGGCGGAGCTGACCGCCGGGGCCAGGGCCGGGTCGGCGCTGTTCCGCGAGGCGCTGACCGACGTCGCCGACGGCATCAGGTCGGCTGCGGAAGGGGACCTCAAGGACCTGCTCGCCAGATCGGGCCTGCCCATGCCGTTGTTCAACGCGATGGTGTTCGCGGCCGGCACCTTCGTAGCGCAGCCCGACGCGTGGTGGCCCGAGCTCGGCGTGGCGGTTGAGGTCGACTCCAAGGAATGGCACATGTCTCCGGAGGATCACGAGAAAACGCTCACCCGGGGGCGCCGAATGGCCAGGCACCAGATGATCGTGCTCCGGTTCACTCCCAAGCAGATCCGCGCTCAGCCCGCCGAGGTCGTAGCGGATATCCGGCGCGCACTCGAGGGGGCGCGCGGTCGGCCGCCGCTGGGCCTGCGCACCATTCCCGCCCCGACCGGCCGCACAGGCCCTCAGCTGGCCGGAAGGACCCGCACCGGCGAACCCTTGGCGAACGCCACGATGTCCTCCGCGGCCTCACCGTAGAAGACCTGGTAGGACTCTTCGGTGACGTAGCCGAGGTGCGGGGTCAGCACCACGTTGGGCAGGGATCGCAGCGGATCAGACAGCGGCAGCGGCTCGACGTCGTACACGTCAAGGGCCGCGCCCGCGATCGACCCCGAACGCAGCGCGGCGAGCAGCGCCGCTTCGTCCACGAGAGGACCGCGGGACGTGTTCACCAGGTAGGCGGACGGCTTCATCAGGGCCAGCTCCGCCTCGCCGACCAGCCCCACGCTGCGCGGGCTCAGCTTATAGTGCACGGTCACCACGTCCGAGGAGGAGAACAGCTCCTCCTTGCCGACCGGCTTGACGTGCGCCTTCTTAGCGTGTTCCGGGTCCAGGTTCTGGCTCCAGGCCACCACCTTCATGCCGAACGCCCGGCCGATAGACGCGACCTTGTGGCCCTGGTGACCGAGGCCGACCACGCCCAGCCGCTTGCCGTCGAGGCCGGTGCCGACCGTCTGCTGCCAACCCCCGCCGATCGGCAGCGCCGCCCCTCCGGCCCGCCCGGCCATCTTCATCCGCCGGTCTTCCTCGGGTATATGCCGGACCAGCGCGAGGATGAGTCCCCAGGTCAGCTCCGCGGTCGGGCTGCCGACACCGCCCGTGCCGGACACGGTGATGCCGCGCTCGGCCGCCGTGGCCAGGTCGATCGACGCGTTCGCCATGCCCGTGGTGACCAGCAACCGCAGCCGCGGGAGTCGGTTCAGCCGTTCGGCGTCGAAGGCCGTCCGCTCCCGCATCGCCACGATGACGTCGTACGGCTCGAGGGCGCTGACCAGCGCCTCGGTCCTCCCGATGGGCTGAGCGAAGACGTCGATCTCGGCCAGTTCGCGCACCGCGGACCAGTCGGCGCTGGCCAGGGCGACCTGCTGGTAGTCATCGAGGATCGCGACCCGCATGTGCTGACCTTACCGCGCAACGTCACGCTCCAAGGAAAGCCGCCGAACCCCGGGAAAATCTTTGGCCCGAACGGACGGTGGTACTCCCGGCCGCTATCCCTGATGGGGACCCGGGCGACACGCGGGCGGGTTGCTTGGGACCGACCGTGGGTACTCGTAACGTTTGTGAATGTGGCGACCCGTGCCCGCAACGAAACCGACGGTCGGCCCGTCGGGCTAGCCAGCCCGCCGGGCTCAGGCGGCCGCGGGGCTTCGGCGCGCCGGTCCGGCGATGCGCCGCGCCGGAAGGCAAGCGGCGGACCGACGCGGGGTATCACCGGCCGTTCGGGGAAAAAGAAGAAAAAGGGCAAGGCCGGAAGGCCGGGTCCGGCGAGGCGCCGTCCGGCGCAGCGGACCGCTGGTGCGCGTGATCCGGTCGTGATCCTGATCGGGTGGATCGGCCGGGCCGCCGCGGGTGCCTGGATGGTGCTCGCCGGGTCGGTCGGCTTCGCGGCCCGGTCGATCGGCCGCGGCGCGCGTGACCTGGATCCGCATCACCGCCGGGACGGCATCGGCCTGATCACGCTCGGGGCGGCGATCGTGCTCGCGGCCAGCCTGTGGGTCCGGATGGACAACGCGGTCGGGCGCGACATCCAGAAGGTGGCCGACGACGCGCTCGGCTCGCTGGCGGGGCTGATACCGCTGCTCGTCGCGCTGCTCGCCTGGCGGTTCCTGCGCCACCCCGACCGTAATTCGGACACGGCCCGGGCCGCGATCGGCTGGACCGCGCTGATCCTCGGCCTGGCCGGCCTGCTCGAGGTGGCCAAGGGGGCGCCGCGTCCTTCTGACGCCGCGGCGATGCGCGCGGCGGGCGGCTTCGTGGGGTACGGAGTCGGGGGACCGGCGGCCAGGGCGCTGACGCCGTGGGTGGCGGCCCCGCTGCTCACGCTGCTGGCCCTGTTCGGCGTCCTGGTCATCACCGGCACCCCGCTGCACCGGATACCCGAACGCCTGTCCCGCCTGCGCCAGGTGTTCGGGCACGAGGTTCCGGCGCAAGACGACGAAGGCCTGGAAATCGACGCGGACTACGAGGCGGGCACCGGCCGGGCCCGCGGCCAGGTCGGCAAGAACGTCAGGCTCCGCCCGGCCCTCGAAGCCGGCGACCGCGTCAAGCCCTACGACACCCCCCTGCTCGACCAGCAGAAGCGGAAGGACGAGCCGAACACGGCCGCCGGCGCGGACCCCGCGGGTCTCCATCCAGGCGTGAAGCGCCCAGACGGCACGGACGGCCTGATCGAGGCGCTCAGCTTCGGGTCAGCGGGTCCGCAGGAGGCCGGCGCACCCGACGGCGGAGCGCGCCAGGCCGGAACCCAACCCCCAGCCGCGCCGTCGGTCTCGGCCGGGCGGCCCGAACAGCTCACGCTGACCGGCGCCGCGCTCGGCGGGTACACCCTGCCGCCCGTGGCGCTGCTGCGGCCGGGCACGGCGCCGAAGCAGCGGACCCGGGCCAACGAGATCGTGGTCGAGGCGCTGACCGATGTCTTCGAGCAGTTCAACGTGGACGCCCAGGTCACCGGCTTCAGCCGCGGGCCGACCGTGACCAGGTACGAGATCGAGCTCGACCCCGGCGTCAAGGTGGAGCGCGTCACCTCGCTGTCGAAGAACATCGCCTACACGGTGAAGAGCGCGGACGTGCGGATCGTCTCGCCGATCCCGGGCCGGTCCCTGATCGGGGTGGAGATCCCCAACGCGGACAAGGAGATCGTCACCCTGGGGGACGTGCTCAAGTCGCAGGTGGCGATCGGCGACCACCACCCGATGGTCGTGGGCCTGGGCAAGGACGTTGAGGGCCGGGTGCTGGTCGCCAACCTGGCCAAGATGCCGCACCTGCTGATCGCCGGGGCGACCGGTGCGGGCAAGTCGGTCTGCCTGAATAGCTTCATCAGCTCGATCTTGACCCGGGCCACGCCCGACGAGGTACGGATGATCCTGATCGACCCCAAGCGGGTGGAGCTGAGCATCTACGACGGCATCCCGCACCTGATCACGCCGATCATCACCAGCCCCAAGAAGGCGGCCGAGGCGCTCGAATGGGTGGTCGGCGAGATGGAGCGCCGTTACGACGACCTGGCGGCCGGGGGGTTCCGGCACGTCGACGACTTCAACAAGGCGGTCCGCGCCGGGCGGCTGACGCCGCCGCCCGGCAGCGACAGGGTGTACCTGCCGTATCCGTACCTGCTGGTGATCGTGGACGAGCTGTCGGACCTGATGATGGTCGCGCCCCGTGACGTCGAGGACGCCGTGGTCCGGACCACCCAGCTGGCCCGGGCCGCGGGCATCCACCTGGTCCTGGCCACCCAGCGGCCGAGCGTGGACGTGGTAACCGGCCTGATCAAGGCGAACGTCCCGTCCCGGCTGGCCTTCTCGACCTCCAGCCTGGCCGACTCCCGGGTCATCCTGGACCAGCCCGGGGCGGAGAAGCTGGTCGGGCAGGGCGACGCGCTGTTCCTGCCGATGGGGGCGTCCAAGCCGATCCGGCTGCAGAACGCCTTCGTGTCGGAGAAGGAGATCCGCGAGATCGTCGCGCACTGCAAGAAGCAGGCCGAGCCGGACTACCGTGACGACGTCGCCGCCGGCCCGGAACGCACCCGCGAGATCGACGCGGACATCGGCGACGACCTCGACCTGCTCATGCAGGCGGCGGAGCTGATCATCACCACCCAGTTCGGGTCGACGTCGATGCTGCAGCGCAAGCTGCGGGTCGGTTTCGCGAAGGCCGGGCGGCTGATGGACCTGCTGGAAAGCCGGGGGATCGTCGGGCCCAGCGAGGGCTCGAAGGCCCGCGACGTGCTGGTCAGGCCGGACGACCTCGACGACACCCTCGCCTCGCTGCGCGGCGACTGAGCGTGGCTGATCGACGCAGAACTGGCACCGTCCCTTCACCGCCCCCGGGCTGGTTGCTGTCTAGACTTGGTGATGTCCCGACGAATGCAGCTGGAGGCGCAGCGTGAGCATCGGTGAAACGCTGGCGGACGCGCGCCGTCAGGCCGGTCTCACCGTCGCCGAGGTCAGCCAGCAGACCCGGATCAGGGAATCGATCATCCGGGACATCGAGCGGGACGACTTCGCCGCCTGCGGCGGCGATTTCTACGCGCGCGGTCATATCCGCAGCATCGCGGCGGTCGTGGGCACCGACCCGGCCCCGCTGATCAGCGAGTACGACGCCGAGCACGGCCCGCTCCACCCGATGCGGGCAGCCGACGTATTCGAGCCCTCCAGGCCGGTCAAGATCCGCGAACGGCGCTCGCCCAGCCTCGCCCTGATCGTGATCTTGGTGCTGCTCGCCGTCATCGGGTACAGCGCCTATCACCTGATCTCCAAGCGCGACAAGAACTCCGGGCACCACCTCGCTGCCTCGACGTCCGCGACCACGGCGCGGCCCAGCACCCACCCGACGGCCAGTCCGACGCCGACCACCAAGCCGTCCCCCACGCCGTCCGACGTCGTGATCAACGTTGCCGCCGGATCGGAGGACTGCTGGGTCCTGCTCACCAGGGCCAGCGACGGATCGCAGATCTACATAGGAACCGTCTCGGCGGGCAGCTCGATGACCTGGACGGAACAAGAAAGCGTTGACATCCGCCTGGGCAACCCGGGCGCGGTCACCCTCACCGTGAACGGCAAGAAACAGCCGATCAATACCCTCTTCCCCGTGACCTTGAGCTTCAGCCCTCAGTCGAGCTCCGCGTCGAGCTCGACGTCGACGTTAGCCTCGGGCCAGCCCGCGGCCTCGGGCCAGCCCGCCAGGCACGTCGCATAGGCTCTCGGTGTGTCTCCACCTTCCGGGTCTGGACAGGCTGCCGGGTCCGCGCCGCGGACGGTCAGCCTGGTCACGCTCGGCTGCGCCCGCAACGAGGTCGATTCCGAAGAGCTGGCGGCGCGCCTAACCGCGTCCGGCTGGGACCTGACCTCAGCCGATACGGCCAGCGTGGTGCTGGTGAACACCTGCGGCTTCATCCAGGCGGCCAAACAGGAATCCATCGCCGAACTGCTGTCCGCCGCGGAGTCGGGGGCGAAGGTCGCCGCGGTCGGCTGCCTGGCCGAACGGTACGGCGCTGAGCTCGCCGATGAGCTGCCCGAGGCGCAGATCCTCAGCTTCGACGACTACGCCGACATCGGCGCGCGCCTGGACGACGTGCTGGTCGGCCGCCGCCGCCCCGCGCACACCGCCAGGGATCGCCGCAAGCTGCTGCCCGTCGCCCCCGCCGATCGCCAGCCGGTGCGCCCCGCCGGAACGCAGGCGCC
>JASIGD010000113.1 GCA_030045295.1 Streptosporangiaceae bacterium | reverse complement strand
TTCCTCGGGTGCTGCAATATGCGCGGTACCTCCCTGGTCGCGGGCAGGATGAACGTATAACTGCCAGGGGTCGCCGCCTTGACGGCCCGGAAGACCGGGTTGGCCACGTGGATGAACTGACCGAGCTGGGCGAAGTCCTGGCATACCAGCGTGAGGTGGTGCCGGTCATCGAGGTGGCGGATGGCCCTGATCCTCGTGTAGCCGTCCCTATTGCCGAGCTGACACCCGAGCGCGTAACAGGAGTCCGTCGGGTAGGCGATCACGCCGCCTGCGCGCACGATCTCGGTGATCTGGACGATCGAGCGCCGCTGCGGGTTGGCCGGATGGATGTCGAAGTACCTGGCCATGCGACGAGCTTAGGGTTTCGGTGCGCCCGCGTGTCGGGCACTGTCAGAGCCCGGCGACCGCCCCGTCTCGTCGGCTATTGGAGTCCGCCGCGCACTGACGTGATGCGCTGGGTGTTGAAGCCGAGCCAGTGCATCCGGCCCACGTAACGCGCGTGCTCGACCTTGAGGCAGCGGTCCATGATCACGGTCACCCCGCCCTCCTCCGCGATCCGCGCACCCTCCTCGTTGATCACGCCGAACTGGCACCACAGCGTGCCGGCCCCGATCGCCACCGCGTCCCGCGCGATCCCCGGCAGCGCATCGGGCGCGCGGAAGACGTTCACCACGTCCACCGGCTCGGGCACGTCCAGCAGGCTCGCGTAGCACTTCTGGCCGAGGATCTCGGTTTCCCTGGGGTTCACCGGGATCACCCGGTAGCCGTGCCGCCTGAGGTAGTAGCCGACGAAATAGCTGGCCCGCAGCTCGTTGTTCGACAGGCCCACGATCGCGATCGTCTTGGCCGAGTGGAGTACGCGCTGGATCGTCAGCGGGTCCTGGTACCGCGCCAGGTCAGTCATGGGGCCGTTACCTTCCTTCCTGCCGCCGCGGCGACGAGGGCAAAACCCTGCTGCAGATCCCAGACCAGGTCCGCGACCGACTCGGTGCCGACCGACAGCCGCACCGTCCCCGGCCCGACGCCGGCCGCCCGCAACTCGTCGTCGCTGAGCTGCCGGTGCGTGGTGCTGGCCGGATGGATGATCAGGCTCTTCGCGTCGCCGACGTTCGCCAGGTGGGACCACAGGCTAACCCCCCGGATGAGGTCTTGCCCGCCGTCCCGGCCGCCCGCGCAGTCGAACGAGAACACCGCGCCGGCCCCGCGCGGCAGGTACTTGTCAACCAGCGGCCGGTACCGGCTCGCCGGCAGGCCGGGGTAGGTCACGTTCGACGCCAGCTCGTGGGACTCCAGGAACGTCGCCACCGCCAGCGCGTTGTCGACGTGACGTTCCATCCGCAGCGACAGTGTCTCCAGGCCCTGCAGGAACAAGAACGCGTTGAACGGCGAGAGCACCGCGCCCAGGTCGCGCAGGGTCTCGGCCCGCAGCTTCATCAGGTAGCCGTACGTCCCGAACGTCTCGTGGAACTGCAGGCCGTGATAGGCGGGCGAGGGATCGGCCACCACCGGGAACCGCCCGTTGGACCAGTCGAACGTGCCTGACTCGACCACCACCCCGCCGATGCTCGTGCCATGGCCGCCGATGAACTTGGTCGCCGAATGAATCACGATGTCGGCGCCCCATTCGATCGGGCGGCACAGGTACGGCGTGGCGAACGTGTTGTCCACGATGAGCGGCAGCTGGCGGGCGTGCGCGATGCCCGCCACGGTCTCGATGTCCAGCACGTTCCCGCCCGGGTTGCCGATCGTCTCGCCGAAGAACGCCTTGGTGTTCGGCCGGACCGCCTGCCGCCACGCGTCCGGATCGTCGGGGTTGACCCAGGTCAGCTCGACGTTCATCTTGCGCAGCCAGTGCTTGAACTGGTTGACCGTCCCGCCGTACAGCGCCGCGGAAGAAACCACGTGGTCGCCCGGCTGCAGCAGCGTGAACAGCGCGCCGGCCTGCGCGGCGATCCCGCTGGCGAACGCCACCGCGCCGGCGCCGCCCTCGAGGTTCGCCACCCGCTCCTCGAACACCGCGACGGTCGGGTTCATGATCCGCGAGTACGTGTTCCCGTATTCCTGCAGGTTGAAGTACGCCGCCGCCGACTCCGGGTCCTCGAACACGTAGCTGGTCGTCTGGAAGATCGGCACCGCGCGCGCGCCGGTGTTCGGGTCGGGCCGCTGCCCGGCGTGCAGCTGCCGTGTCTCGAACCCGAACGCCCGGTCTTCCTCGGCCCGGGACGGCCTATCAGTCACCAGGATCCCCTTCCTGAGGTCACGAAGCCAGAAAGCGGCGGATGATGGGTGTCTGCCGCGCTTCCTCGAGCAGGAAGCAGTCGTGGCCGTACGGCGCCTCGATCACATCGAGCTCGACCGGCTTGCCGTGCGCGCGCAGCGCGTCGGCCACCTCCTGCGACGCGGACGGCGGGTACAGCCAGTCCGAACTGAACGCGATCAGCAGCGTCCGCGCGCGCACGCCGTCCAGCGCCCGTTCCAGCGATCCGCCGCCGTACTGCCGCGCCAGGTCGAAATACGTCAGCGCGCGCGAGGTGTAGAGATAGGTGTTGGCGTCGAAGCGCCTGACGAACGAGTCGGCCTGGTGGCGCAGGTAGCTCTCGACCTGGAATTCCGGCTCGGTGATCGTGTAGCGGATGTCGTCGGCGAACTGCAGCCGCCGGCCGAACTTGTCGTTGAGCGCCAGTGCGGACAGGTACGTGACGTGGCCGACCATCCGCGCCACACCCATGCCGGCATCGGGCGCGCGGCCCGTGCCGTGGTAGCGGCCGCCTTGCCAGGCGGGGTCGCGCATGATCGCGTCGCGCGCGATCGAGTTCCACGCCACGCCCTGCGGGTGGAGGGCGTGCGTACTGGCGATCGCCACGACGGTATCCACTTGATCCGGAAACAGGATCGCCCACTCGAACGCCTGCATCCCGCCGAGCGAGCCTCCGGTTACCGCCGCGAGCCGGTCGATACCGAGTTCGTCCAGGAACGC
>JASIGD010000112.1 GCA_030045295.1 Streptosporangiaceae bacterium | reverse complement strand
GCCATAGCGGAGGAGACGTTCCGTTGACTCGTATCACGGTCGCCTGCCTGGACATGGCCGGCACGACGGTTCGCGACGACGGTACCGTCGTGGCGGCGTTCTCGGCCGCCATCGCGGCGCAGAACCTGCCCGCGGCCGCGTACAACCGGGCCATGACCGACGTGCGGTCGAGCATGGGCCAGTCCAAGATCGAGGTGTTCCGGCGGGTCCTCGGCGACGAGCAGTCCGCGCAGCAGGCCAACGAGGCGTTCGAGCGCCACTACGAGACGGCCGTCCGCGCGGGCCAGGTCGCGGCCATGCCGGGGGCCGCGGACGTCTTCAAAGCCTGCCGCGACGCCGGCGTCCGTGTCTGCCTGGCCACCGGCTTCTCCCCGTCCACCCGGGACGTCATCATCGATCAGCTTGGCTGGGGCGACCTGATCGACCTGGCCCTGTCCCCGGCCGACGCCGGCCGCGGCCGCCCGTGGCCCGATCTGCCGCTGACCGCGCTGCTGCGGCTGCGCGGCGGAGCCGTCAGCGAGCTGGCGGTGGCCGGCGACACCGGCAGCGACGTGGAGTCCGGGCTGCGCGCCGGGTCCGGGGTCGTCGCGGGCGTGCTTACCGGCGCAGGCTCCCGCGCGGACCTGGAGCGGGCCGGCGCGCCGCTCATCCTGGACACGATCGCCGACCTCGTCCCCCACCTGACCGGCTGACCGGGAGTTACCGCCGGGGCGCGATCAGCACCGGCTCGGCCGGCAGCGTCACCGAGACCGACGTGCCCGCGGCCAGCGCGGCGGCCTCGGCGCTCGGCTTGTCGATCTGCACGGTGACGTCACCGGACAGCAGGACGCCGACCCGGGTCACCGAGCCGAGGAAGGTCTTGGTGGTGACGATCCCGTTGCCGTGGTCCGCGACCTCCATGTTCAGCCCTTCCGGCCGCACCAGCACGTCCACGGCGCCGTCGCTCGGGTCGCTCACGCTGTCGCCCTTGACCGGCACGGCACAGCTCAGACACGTCACCATCCCGTTCCCCTGAAGCTCCGCGGGAATCCGGTTCATGACGCCGACGAACTCGGCGACGAACGCGGTGGCCGGGTGGTCATACAGCTCGGCCGGCACGGCGATCTGCTCCAGCTTGCCCTGCCGCATGACCCCTACCCGGTCCGCCATCGACAGGGCTTCCTCCTGGTCGTGGGTGACGAACAAGGTAGTGGTGCCCAGCCGCTGCTGCAGCGTGCGGATCTGCTCGCGCAGCTGCAGGCGGACCTTGGCGTCCAGCGCGGACAGCGGCTCGTCCAGCAGCAGCACCCGCGGTTCGATGGCGAGCGCGCGAGCCAGCGCGACCCGCTGCTGCTGGCCGCCGGACAGCTGGTGCGGGTACTGCCTGGCCTGTTCGGCCAGCCCGACCATATCCAGCAGCTCGCCGGCCCGCTGCCGCCGCTGGGCGGAGCCTATCCTGCGCATCCGCAGCCCGAAGGCCACGTTGTCGGCCGCGTTCATGTTCGGGAACAGGCTGTAGCTCTGGAACACCATGCCCATGTCCCGCTTGGCCGCAGGCACCGGCGACATGTCCTTGCCGTCGACGATGACCGATCCGGTGTCCGCGGTCTCGAAGCCCGCCACGATGCGCAGGGCCGTGGTCTTGCCGCAGCCCGACGGGCCGAGCAGGGCGACCAGCTCGCCCGGCGCGATCTCCAGCGACAGCCCGTCCAGCGCCCGCGTCGCGCCGAACGACCGGCTCAGGTTCTGCAGCAGCACGCTCGTCCCGCCGGTCCGGCGCTGCAGCACGGTGCCGTCCGCCGCCGCGGCGTCCCTGGCTGTGTTCGTCGTCATTCCGCCTCTCCCGTGGTTGGCCTGGTCTCGCGGGGGGCGACGGTGAACAGGGCTACCTGGGCACTGCCGCGCTTACGGGAGCCCCGGTCGCCGACGGTCACGATGATCATCAGCAGGATCCAGGTGACGAACAGCGCGAGCAGCGACGCGGCAACCGACACCGGCCCGCTGTTCTGCTCGAATTGCACGATCCACACCGGGAAGGTCACGAAGAGGGCCAGGCTGGCCATGGTGAACTCGCCGAGCACCAGTGCCACCGTGAGGACGGTGGCGGAGAGCATCGCGGTCCGGATGTTCGGCAGCACGACCCGCCACAGTGTGGTCGGCCAGCCGGCACCGAGCGAATTCGAGGCCTCGACCAGGGTCTTCAGGTCAACGGAGCGCAGGCCCGCGTCGAGTGACCGGTACGCGAACGGCATCGCCAGGATGACGTACACGAGGGCGAGCAGGTACGGCGTGCTCAGCAGCACGCTGGGTGCGACCTTCAGCACGCCGATGATCAGCACGATGGGTGGTATGACGATCGGCAAGATCGTGATGCCCTCCATGCTGCGCCGCACCTGCGGCAGCCGCAGGTGCACGTAGATGGTGGTGGGCACCATGAGCACCAGCGTCAGGATCGTGGTCACCAGGGCCAGGCGCAGCGACAGCCCGATCGCCGGGTAGAACCCGGACTGCTTGAAGATGTCGGGAAAGGCCTTCAGCCCGGCGAAGCGCAGCGCTGCGTACAGCGGGATCAGGAAGTACGCGGCCGCGAGCAGGAAGATCACCCAGCGCCAGACCGGAAAGCTGCGCCTGCGAGACTCTGTTGCCTCGGGGGGACGATCCCCCCCAGGCCCCCCCTGCTTCTGGGGGGATGCCGTCCCCCCGGCCCCCTCCGGCCGGGCTACCGTAGCCATCGCGCCGCCCTTCGCTGCATGAGCACGTAGATCACCATGATGATCGCGATGATGACGACCATGATCACGCCGAGCGCGTAGCCGAGGTTCTCCTGGCCGGCCACGACGTTGCCGTTCAGCAGTGCCCCGATCTGGATCGGCGTCAGCGCGATCGTGCCGCCGGTCAGCGCCTCGGCGGTGGCGTAAGCCGAGAAGGCGCTGCCGAACAGCAGCAGCAGGCAGCCCAGAAACGACGGCAGCAGCACCGGGCCGCCCACGTGGCGCCAGTAACGCCAGCTGCTGGCGCCCATGTTCTGCGCCGCCTCGCGCCAGGCCGGCCGCAGGCCTTCCAGGGCGGGCAGGATGACCAGGACCATGAGCGGGATCTGGAAGTACATGTAGACGAAGAACACGCCGTACGCGCTGTACAGCGTGAAGCCGTGGTCCCAGATGTCGACGCCGAAGATGTCCTTGATCCACCCGGTGACGATGCCGGTGGTGCTGAGCGTGGCGATGAACAAGAAGGCCAGCGGCACGCCGCCGAAGTTGGCGAACACGCCCGACGCGGTGATCACGACCTTACGGAGCCAGTTGCCGCGCTTGACCGTGAAGATCGCGTAGGCGAGGAGCAGCCCGAATATGCCCGGGACGATCGCGGAGACGATCGACAGCACGAGAGAGGTCTTGAGGCCGAGCAGGTACGTGCCGTGGAGCGCGGTGTTGAAGTTGTTCAGCGTGAACGCGCCGGTCGTCGAGTCATGGAAGGCGGCGATGGTGATCGCGACGAAGGGTGCGATCAGGCCCAAGGCGACGTACACGCCGAACGGCATGACGCCCAGCCACCGTAGCGAGCGGCGGAGCGACCTGGCGGTCCGGCTGGGCCGGGCCCCGGAGGTCAGCTCCTCCGGGGCCACGGCCTGGGCGGTACTTCCCGCCATCAGCCACCGACTTGAGTCGGCCAGTTCTGGGTAACGACGTTCTCAGCGGTGGCCGACTGGGCCGCGGACGGGAACGTCAGCGTCCCGGACGGGGCGGGGGGCAGCGCCGCGTAGGCGGCCTTGTTCACGGTCCCGTCGGCGACCAGCGTGGCCAGCTCGATCGGGCGCGTGTAGCCCTCGAGCCACAGGTTCTGGCCCGTGGTCGAGTACAGGTACTCCTCCCACAGCCGGGCAGCGGCCGGGTCGGGCGCGGTGGCGCTGATCGCCTGGTCGTAGTAGGACGCGTACGTCGCGTCCGACGGGATCACGATCTTGAACCCGGGAACGACCGGCTTGACCTCGGACTCCAGCAGGTAGTCCCACCAGATGAGGATCGGCGTGGTGCCGTTCTGCACCGTGGTCGGCCCGCCGACGGCGGTCGGGACGAAGTTGCCGATCTGCTTCAGGTGCGCGAAGTACTTGATGCCCGGCTCGATGTTGCTGAACGAGCCGCCGTTCGCCAGCGCCGCGGCGTAGACCGCGGCGAAGGCCGCGCCGGCCGTCGTCGGGCTGTTGTTGAGGCCGATCATGTTCTTGTAGGCCGGGTTGGTCAGGCTGGCGAACGAGGTCGGCGCCACCTTAACCTTGGCCGGGTCGTAGCCGATGGCCACGTAGCCGCCGTAGTCCGCGTACCAGTCGCCGTTGGGGTCCTTGGCGTTGGCCGGGATGTTATTCCAGGTCGCCACCTTGTACGGAGCCCACAGGTGGTCGTTGGCGCCCTCGACGGCGAACGACGGGCCCACGTCGACCACGTCGGGCGCGCGGCTTTGACCCTTGAGCTGTTCCACGGCGGTGATCTCCTGCCCGCTGGAGCCCTCGGGGTTGGCGTCGGTGATGTGGATGTGGTACAGCTTCGAGAAATCGCTCATGATGGTGCCGTAGTTGGCCCAGTTCGAGGGCAGCGTGATGACGTTGAGCTGGCCTTCTTTCTCGGCCGCCGCGATCAGCGCAGTCATGCCGCCTCCGGCTGCGGCGGAGGTCGCCGTTGACCAGTTGGCCGCGCTGCTGGTGGCGGTGGCGCTGCTGCTGCTGCTGGAACTCGATGAGCTGCAAGCGGCGGTAAGCAGCAGGCCGCTGGCAACCGCGGCGCCGGCCGCAATCAGGTGCTTTGCGCGCACTATTCCCTCCCAAGCCACGGTTCCCGGGAACCGGGAACCTACATGCCAAATCTTGGCTAGACAAGTCGAGATCATGGCTAGCCAACACAAACGGGAGGTATCCAGCCCGTGGCGCCCAGGAATCCGTTACGAATCAGATTGGTAACGGCCTTGACCTGCGATCGAGTAGGCCGTCACGGGAACTGCACGCCAGGTTCGTGCTTCCCTGGGTCTTACGGATGCCGGAGTTTCGCGCGCAGCAGGTCCAGATCGTCGTCGGTGAAGCCGTGGCCGGCCAGCCACGGCACCACCCCGCCGTAGCGCGAGTCCATCTGCCCGAGGAAAGCCGCCATCGTTTCCGGGCGCGGCCGGTGCGCGTCAGCCGGGACGCTGTCGATATCCCTGGCGTACGTCGGCGATCTGCGCAGGCGGCTCAAGATGGCCTCCGCGCGTTCCCCCGTCGCGGCGTAGTCGGCTATGACCGCCTGCGCGCGGACGTCGGCCGCCGTGAGCGCCAGCGCCACCACCACCCCGGTCCTGTCCTTGCCCGCCGCGCAGTGCACCAGGGCCGCGCCCCGAGCGTGCGCGACGCTCCGCAGCGCGCCCACCACCTGATCGGGGCGGTCTTCCAGGTAGCCGAGGTAGTGCCCGCAGACGGGATCACCCGGGAAACGGGACTTGTCCTGGTCCCTTCTGAGCAGCAGCGCCTCTGCGGCCGCGTCGGTGGCGGACCCGATTTCAGGTATCACCGGATGGTGGGCGTGCTGGACCTCCGGGACCGCGTCCAGCGGTGCCGGGCCTTCGGATCTCAGTTCGGCCGAACTGCGCAGGTCGACGACGGTGGTCACGCCGATGTCGTGCACGAGCCTCGCGACATCGGACGGCGACAGTTCCTGCAGGTTGTCCGCGCGCAGTAGCCTGCCGCCGACCGTGTCCCGGCCGTCCTGGGTGGGAAGGCCGCCCAGGTCGCGCACGTTGACGGCGCCGTCAAGCTCAATCCAGGGCATGACACCACCCTGGCAGACCGCAGCGGCGGCCGGCGCAGCCGGGCGCGGACATGCCGTGCTGGCACGCACCTTCTCGGGCGGGGAGGCGAAATGGCTCCGCCCGAAGCCCGCGGCGCCGCCGGCTAGCCCCAGATGTCGCGGGCCGCCTCGACGATCAGGCGGAGCTTGGCCACCTGCTCGTCGTAGGTCAGCGCGTTGCCCTCCACCGTGGAGGAGAACCCGCACTGCCCGGACAGGCACAACTGGTCCAGCGGCACGTACTTGGCCGCCTCCTCCACCCGCCGCCGCAGTTCATCCTTGGATTCCAGCCCCGGCCGCTTGGTGGTGACCAGGCCGAGCACAACCATCTTGGCCGGAGGCACGAACCGCAGCGGCTCGAACCCGCCGGACCGCTCGTCGTCGTACTCCAGGAAGAACCCGTCGACGTCAAGCTCGGAGAACAGGGCCTCGGCCACGAAGTCATACCCGCCCGACGCCGCCCATGACGACCGGAAGTTCCCCCGGCACAGGTGCGTGGTGACCGCCATCCCGGCGGGCTTGTCCTTGACCGCGGCGTTGATCTGCTTGATGTAGCGCAGGTGCAGGTGGTCGGCGTCCTCGCCGCGCCCGGTGATCTCGGCCCGCTGCGCCGGGTCGTTCAGGTACGCCAGCGACGTGTCATCGAACTGCAGGTAGGTACAGCCCAGGTCGCCCAGTCGGCGCACCTCCTCGGCGTACGCGGCGGCCAGGTCGGCCCAGAACTGCTCCATCTCCGGGTACACCGCCGGATCCAGCATCGCCGGGCCGCCGCGGTAGTGCACCATGTTCGGCGACGGGATGGTCAGCTTCGGCACGGCGGTCGTGACCTGGGACTTCAGGAAGGTGAAATCCTCGCCGAAGATGGTGCGGTCCAGCCGGACCTTGCTCCCGACGTGCAGCGCCGCCGGCGTCCATTCGATGGTGCCCGACGGGTTGGTGAACTTTACCGCCAGGTGGCCAGGCGCCTTGCTGACCCCGCCGAGGGCGTAGATGAAGTCCATGTGCCATGTCGCCCGGCGGAACTCCCCGTCGGTAGCGGACTGGAGGCCGACCTCCTCCTGCATCCGGACGGCCTTCGTTATCTCCTCGTCCTCCACCGCGCGCAGTTCAGCGGCGGTGATCCGGCCCGCGGCAAAGTCATCACGCGCCTGATGCAGCCGCGGCGGGCGGAGCAGGCTGCCGACGTGGTCGGCGCGGAACGGAGGGCTGGTTCTGCGGGACATGGACGCACCTCTCTATTTTGATGCTTAAACACTTAGCAGACCGGGCGGATCATGTGCGGCCGCCCC
>JASIGD010000111.1 GCA_030045295.1 Streptosporangiaceae bacterium | reverse complement strand
GCGAACAAGAACGCGACCCCGATGCTGGCGGCCAGTTCGGCGGTCGCCGCCGGCGGCAGGTCGATCACCACGCCGAGCGCCTCCAGCACGTCGGCGGCGCCGCAGGCCGACGACGCGGCGCGGTTGCCGTGCTTGACCATCCGCACGCCCGCCGCGGCCGCCACGATCGTGCCCATCGTGGACACGTTGACCGTGCGCGCGCCATCTCCGCCGGTCCCGACCAGGTCGGTCACGTGGCCGGGCAGGTGGATCGGCGTGGCGTGCGAGAGCATCGCCCGGGCCAGCCCGGTCATCTCGGCCACCGACGTCCCCTTGATCCGCATCGCGACCCCGAAGCCGGCGATCTGGGACGGCGTCGCAGCGCCTTCCATGATCTCGTTCATGGCCCACTCGCTCTCGTCGGCGGTCAGTGAATCGCCGCGGATCAGCGCGCCAAGCAGCGCAGGCCACGTCGTCCGGGCATCCATCGCAGCTCCTTGGGGTTCGGAACGAGGAACCACGCTCGTTCGGGATAAAAGAAAGAGTACGGCGGGGTCAGCCGGTTACGGCGGGGTCAGCCGGTTACGGCGGGGTCAGCCGGTTACGGCGGGGTCAGCCGGTTACGGCGGGGTCAGCCGGTTACGGCGGGGTCAGCCGGTTACGGCACGCTCGCGCATCAGGCCGGCCAGCTCGTGGGCCAGCGCGACCGGATCGATGGGGTGGCTGATCACGGCGTCAGCCCGGGACCAGGTCGCGAGCCAGCCGTCGTCGGCGCGGCCGATGATCAGCAGCACCGGCGGGCAGTCATAGATCTCGTCCTTCGCCTGCCGGCACACGCCCATCCCGCCGGCCGGCTGCGCCTCCCCGTCCAGCACCATGACGTCGGCGCCGTGCGCGTCCAGCAGCCGGAACAGCGCGGCCTCGGTGGCGACTTCGATGATCTCGGCGTCCGGCACGTCCATCGCGGGCCGACGTCCGATGGCGAGCCTGATCTGGGCCCGGACATCCGCGTCGTGGCTGTACACAACGACCTTCATGACAGGCATGCTACCGATCCCGTCACCAACGTGGGGGTCGCGTAGCGATCGCCTACAGGTTGTCGTAATAATGGCCTCGTGGCGACAGCAACCGCGGAGAGGACCCCTCGCTCGCCGGCCAGCAGGCCGAACCTGGTCAGCGTGGGCACCATCATCTGGCTCTCCTCTGAGCTGATGTTCTTCGCCGCGCTGTTCGCGATGTACTTCACCATCAGGTCGGTGGACAAGGGCCAGGGCCTGCCCTGGCCGGGAGCGCACCTGGACATCGCGCTCAGCGCGACGAACACCATCGTCCTGGTGCTGTCCAGCGTCACCTGCCAGATGGGCGTGTTCGCGGTGGAGCGGGGGCAGATCAGGCGCAGCAGGTCGATCATCCACCCGATGAGCTGGGGCCTGCGCGAGTGGTACGTGCTGTCCTTCCTCATGGGCCTGTACTTCGTCCTCGGCCAGGGATATGAGTACCTGGACCTGATCAGGAAGCAGCACCTGACCCTCAGCTCGTCGGCGTACGGCTCGGTGTTCTACATCCCCACCGGCTTCCACGGGCTGCACGTCATCGGCGGCCTCATCGCGTTCATCTTCCTGCTCGGCCGCACCTACGCCGCCAAGACATTCACGCGTGAACAGCAGGTCAGCGCGATCGTCGTGTCGTACTACTGGCACTTCGTCGACGTCGTGTGGATCGGCCTGTTCACCACCATCTACCTCATCCATTAGTCAGGGGACAGCGAGTGAGCTGGATAAACGCCAGGCGCAGGCGCCGCTCCGCCCTCGCCGGGTACGCGGCACTGCTGCTCGGGCTCGTTGTCGTCGGGCTGGCTTACGGGGCCTTCACCCGTCAGAGCGCCCAGGCGGCGCCGAACACCGCGCAGCAGGACATCGCGAACGGCAGGGCCCTGTTCGAGGCGACCTGCTCAAGCTGCCACGGCCTGGACGCGCAGGGCACCGAGAACGGCCCCAGCCTGATCGGCGCGGGCGGGGCAGCCGTGTACTTCCAGATGTCCACCGGCCGCATGCCCGCCAAGGAGGTGGGCGCGGAGAACGAGCGCAAGCCGACGCTGTTCACCGAGCAGGAGATCCTGGACATCGCCGCCTATATCCAGTCCGTCGGCGGCGGGCCCCCGGTTCCGACCGACGAGCAGGTATCGACCGCAGGAGCGAACACCGCGGTCGGGTCGCAGCTGTTCAGCGCCAACTGCGCGCAGTGCCACGGCTTCGCCGGGGCGGGCGGGGCGCTCACCTACGGCAAGGATGCGCCGCCGCTGACCCAGGCGACCTCGAAGCAGATTTACACGGCGATGCTGACCGGACCTGAGGCGATGCCGGTGTTCCCTGACACCGTGCTCAGCCCGCAGGCCAAGCGGGACATCATCGCCTACATCGAGGATACGCGGACCGAGCCCAACCCCGGCGGCCTCTCGCTTGGCCGGACCGGGCCGGTCACCGAGGGACTGGTCATCTTCCTGGGCGGGATGGGCTTCCTGGTGCTGATCGCGATGTGGATCACGGCCAAGCGGCGCGCACCCTGGGGTTCGGGTCCCGCCGGGACGCCAGGGGCGCCGGGGACCTCGGGGACCTCGGGGACGGAGCACTGATGAGCGACATGGGAGAGACCCACGGCCTCGAGGGTCCTGAGGACTCTGAGGCCTCTGAGGTCCCGGCTGCTCCGCGCCGGGTGATCGGCACTCCGCCGCCGTCGCCGCCCCTGCTCGGCTCAGGGGACGGCGAGCGAGGGCGGACCCCGGCTGCGGGCGCGGGGGCGGCTGGCGCGGAGGTCGCCGTGCCAGGGCACGCCGAGACGATGCCGACCGAACCCGACTACCCGGTGCGCGCCAAGAACGCCGAGAGACTCATCGCGGCGGCTTTCATCCTCGCCTTCATCGCGGGCTGCGGTTTCATCGCGGCCTACGTGGGCCTCGAAGTCCACTCGGTGGACGCCGTCCTCCGGTCCAACCTGGCCCTGGGCCTCTCGCTGACCGTCGCGTTGTTCGCCCTCGGCTTCGGCGCGCTGATCTGGGTCCGGCAGGTCATGCCGGACTACGAGATGGTCGAAGAGCGGCACAGCATGCGTTCGACCGACGCCGAGCGGGCCTCCTTCCAGGAATACTTCGAAGAAGGCACGGCCGCGAGCCAGTTCAAGCGGCCGCTGATCCGGCGCACGCTATTGCTCGCCACGCTGCCGCTGGCCGTCATCCCGATCGTGATCTTGCGCGACCTAGGTCCGCTGCCCGGCACGAGCCTGCGGCACACCGTATGGAGCCCCGGTCGGCGGCTGCTCGTCTACGGGACCAACCAGCCGCTCACCCCGGCCGAGTTCAGCACGCCAGGCAGCGCGATCACGATCGTGCCCGAGGGCTTTACCGACAATCCCGATGCCCTGGCCAAGGCCACGGTGACCTTGATCAGGTTCGTACCCGGGCAGCTGCACGTTCCCACCAGGTACGCCGGCGACACTCTGATCGGCACGATGAACTGGACGGTTGACAACATCGTCGCCTATTCCAGGATCTGCACGCACGTGGGCTGCCCGGTAGGACTGTACGAGCAGACCACGCACCATCTCCTGTGCCCCTGCCACCAGTCCACGTTTGACGCGTCGAGCGGTGCGACCGTGGTCTTCGGCCCGGCGCCGCGGCCGCTGCCGCAGCTGCCGCTGACCACCGACGCGCAGGGGTACCTAGTGGCCAAGAGCGACTTCACCCAGCCCGTCGGCCCGAGTTTCTGGGAGCGCGGATGAGCGAAGACGTGAACGTGCCGACCGCCCTGCGCGGCGTCGGCGGGTGGCTTGACGACCGGTTCCACGGCGCGCGCGGAGTACGCGTGCTGATGCGCAAGGTGTTCCCCGACCACTGGTCGTTCCTGCTCGGTGAGATCGCGCTGTGGTCGTTCGTCATCCTGCTGCTGACCGGGACGTTCCTCTCGCTGTTCTTCGTCCCGTCCATGTCCGAAGTGGTCTACCACGGCTCGTACGTCAAGCTCGACGGGATCCGGATGAGCGAGGCCTACCAGTCGACGCTGAACATCAGCTTCGACGTCCGCGGCGGGCTGCTGATGCGGCAGATCCACCACTGGGCCGCCGACCTGTTCATGGCCGCGCTTACCATTCACATGCTGCGCATCTTCTTCACCGGCGCCTACCGCAAGCCCCGCGAGGTCAACTGGCTGATCGGGATCGCGCTGTTCTCGCTGGGCCTGGTCGAGGGGCTGTTCGGCTATTCGCTGCCCGACGACCAGCTGTCCGGCGCGGGCCTGCGGATCTTCGAAGGGGTGCTGCAAGGCATCCCGATCGTCGGGACGTACCTGGCGTTCTTCCTGTTCGGCGGGCCTTACCCGGGTAACTCGATCGTGCCCAGGATGTACATCATCCACGTGCTGCTGATCCCGGGCCTGATCCTCGCGCTGATCACCGCCCACCTGTTCATCATGGTCCACCAGAAGCACACCCAGATGCCCGGCCTGGGGAACACCGAGAAGAACGTGGTCGGCCAGCCGTTCTTCCCGTACTTCATCGCCAAGGGCACGGCGTGGTTCTTCTTCATCTTCGGGGCGCTCGCGCTGCTCGCCACCTTCGCCCAGATCAACCCGATCTGGCTGTACGGTCCGTACACGCCGGTGGCCATCTCGTCGGCCTCGCAGCCCGACTTCTACATGGGCATCCTGGAGGGCGCGCTGCGCGTCATGCCCGCCTGGGAGATCAACTTCCTCGGGCACACGCTGTCACTGAGCGTACTCATCCCGTTCGCGGTGCCGCTCGGCATCATCCTGGGGGGCGCGGCGTTCTGGCCGTTCTTCGAGCAGTGGGCGACCGGGGACAAGTCCTATCACAACGTCCTCGACCGGCCCAGGAACGCGCCCATCCGCACCGCCACCGGTATGGCCGCGGTGACCTTCTACGGCGTCCTGTGGGCGGAGGGTGCCAACGACGTCATCGCCGACAAGCTGCAGATCCCGCTGTACACGATCACGTGGATCGCGCGGGTGCTGGTGTTCGTGGGACCCGCGGTCGCGTTTATCGTCACTAGACGTATCTGCCTGGGTCTGCAGCGTAAGGACAAGGCGCTGCTCGAGCACGGCCTGGAAACCGGCATCATCCGGCAGCTGCCGCACGGCGAGTTCATCGAGGTGGAGCGGCCGCTTGACGAAGAGGAACGCGCGCCACTGGAGGCCAAGAAGGTGCCAGCGCTGATGCCCGCGCCTGGTTCGGAGGACGAGAACGGCGTGCCCGCGCCGGAGTCGCGCGGGGTCTTGGGCCGGGCCAGGACGATCGCCAACCGCGCCTTCGCGGAGACGGTCGTGCTCGAGGCCGATGGTCACGGGAACGGGCATGGCGATGGGCACGGCAACGGGCACGGCCCGGAGGCCGCTGGCGAGGAGCACGCCGCGGTCGGGCCTTCCGGCACTCCCGCCGAGCTTCCCGGCGGC
>JASIGD010000110.1 GCA_030045295.1 Streptosporangiaceae bacterium | reverse complement strand
TCCCGGGCCCGCATCGCGGCGGTGGGCGTCACTTTCATCGCCGGCACGACGTCGTCCTCCTTCATCCTCTCCGTCACCAGTGTCGTACACGAGCCGGGCCACGCACCACGGCGGTCGGCGCATTTGCGCCGGGCACCCGACGGCGGCAAAGTGGGGCCATGCCGGGGGCTAGGCCAGAGGACGAGCGGCGCACACGGTACGTCGGCAAGCACACCTCCGGGCCGCCTCCGACGCTCTGGCGGCATCGCAACTTCCTGCTGCTGTGGAGCGGGCAGACGGTCAGCGAGATGGGTTCCGCGATCACCCAGCTCGCGCTGCCGCTGACCGCGGTCGTGGTGCTCGGGGCGTCCACGTTTCAGGTTGGCCTGCTCACCTCGGCCGGGACCGCTGCCTTCGCGCTGATCGCCCTGCCGGCCGGCGCCATCGTGGACCGGCGCGCCAAGCGGCGGCTGATGATCTGGTGCGACGCGGCCCGGATGCTGATCATCGGTTCGGTACCGCTGGCCGCCGCGTTCCACGTGCTCACCATGGGCCAGCTGTACGCGGTCGCGATCACCGCCGGCGTATGCACAGTCTTCTTCGACGTGTCGTACCAGAGCTACCTGCCCGTCTTGATCACGAAAGACGACCTGGTGGACGGGAACGGCAAGCTCGGCGCGACACAATCGTTCGCGCAGGTGACCGGGCCGGCTCTCGGCGGCGGCCTGGTCGGCCTGGTCGGCGCGGCCGGCGCCATGACCGCGGACGCGATCTCCTACGCCGTCTCGGTGGCGTCGCTGCTGGTCATCCGCGCCCGTGAGCAGCCGCCGCGGCTGGACCAGCGCCGGACGCTGCGAGCCGAGATCTCCGAAGGTCTGTCGTTCGTACTCCGCCATCCGATCCTGCGCAAGATCGTGGCCTGCACCGGGACCGCGAACCTGTTCGGCGGCATGGCGGTCGCCGTGGAGATCATCTTCCTGGTCCGGGTCGTGCACGTCCGGCCCGCCGACACCGGCCTGCTCATCGCCGTCGCCAGCCTCGGCGGGGTGGTCGGCGGGGTGCTGTCAGGTCGGCTCTCCCGGGTCATCGGCTCGGCCCGCATCATCTGGTTCTCCGTGCTCGTCTTCGGCCTGCCGCAGCTGCTCGTCCCGCTGGCTGAGCCCGGCTGGCGCGTCGCGGCCTTCCCGGTCGGCTTCGCGGCGTTCTCCTTCAGCGCCGTGGTCTACAACGTGGCGCAGGTCAGCTACAGGCAGGCGATCTGCCCGCCGCGGTTGCTCGGCCGGATGAACGCGGCGGTCCGCTGGGTGGTGTGGGGTACGCTGCCGCTCGGCGGGCTGCTCGGCGGTGCCTGCGGCGCCCTGCTGGGCGTGCGCACCACGCTGTGGATCGCGTTCATCGGCTCCTGGGCGGCGGGCTGGTGGGTGTTCTTCTCTCCGCTGCGCGGGCTGCGGGACATCCTAGAAGTTCACCGGGCACCAGGGAGCGAGATCCCAGGACAGAGCGGTGGAGAGCTGCCGGACGGCGCCGGGGCGTCGCTCAGTCACTAGCCCGGCCGCGGCCAGCGCGGCGAGCCGGATGCCGCCCAGGTAGGCCGCGCCGAGTTCGGTGACGTCCAGCGTTACGTCAGCCTCAGGGGCCGCGGCAGCGGCCGGAACGCACGATGCCTCCAGCCCGCACCCGGTCTGGTCGGCGCCGGTGGTCGTCAGCCGCCACCGCCCGGCGTTCGACGGCACGATCTCGTCGCGTACCTCGATGACCACGTCCACCGGGCACGAGTATCTGCGCCTGGCCAGCGCTCGCGGGACGTCGATGATCCGCACCCACAGCGCGTCCTTCAGCCGCGGCCGCGCCCGCCTGGGGTCGGCCAGCTGGTGCAGCAGCGGGTCATCGACCGGGCGCTGGGCGAGGCGGAACTCCGTGGTCAGGTCCCGGCTGAGCAGGTCGGCCCAGAGCGAGGTACTGGCCGCCGGATCGGCGAACATCATCTCGCGCACGGTGAGCACGCCATCGGGCAGTGACGTCCCGGGATCCCAGCTGTTCAGGCCCGAGTACAACGCGTAGCCACGCGGCCCGCTGTCGTCCTCGGCGATTACGCAGTGCAGCGGGCTTGCGCCTTGCCGGTCGTCCGCCGGGTCGTAGATCACCCGCTGCCACCACGCCCCATTCCGCGCGATGAATCCGGGACGGGTCGGCAGCACGGCGTCGTAGACCTTGGCCAGCTCGGGCAGCGCCGCCACCGGGTCGACGATGCGCAGCCGGATCCCCCGGTCGACCGGCGCCGTTTTCGCCAGCGCGCCTTCGCCGCGGCGCAGCGTGAGGTCCGCATGCCACATCGCGCGCCCGTAGCCGTACCTGGAGTAGATGGTGGCCTCTGAGGCCCACAACACCGCGACTGGCTCGCCGTGCTCGCGGACGTCGGCTAGCTGCCGGCGCATGATGCTGGTCAGCACGCCGCGGCGGCGGTGCGATGGAAGCACCGACACCCACGTGATCCCGGCCGCGGGAAGCGTCTGGCGTCCTGGCGCGCTCAGCTGGAAGCTGTAGGCGGCCGCGATGCCGACCGGTGTCGCGCCGTCGAAGGCCGCGAGGCTGCGATCGAACTCGAACCGCGACAAGATCCGCTCTCGGTCGTCCTCGGAAAGCGGCGAGCCATGGAAGGCGTGCATTTCCACGGTGTGGAAGCCATCGAGCTCATCCGGGCTGATCGGCCTGATCGGGTACGGGCGGTCGCCGCTGCGTGCCGAATTCGTCATACAGCCTTCGTACCCCGGCCGGTGCGACGAAGCGACTGGTTTAGCCTGCCCTGGCCTTCATCGACTACAGTGCGCGCATAATGGCTACCGCGCCCCAGCCGATCGCACCGCAACCGGGCGGGTCCCGAGGATCCCAACGATCCCAGGAACCCGAAAGGCCCCAGGGGGCTGTCGGCCGGCGGAGCGCGGCTCCGCGCCGCCCGGGACCGGTCCGCAAAGCCCTGGGCACCCTCCGCACGAAGCTGACCAGCCAGTTCATCACCAGGAACCGGCGGCTGGCCTTCGTGCTCTCGGCGCTGGTGATCGCCATCGCGGTGGCCGCCGTGCACGTTTCGGTGTGGTGGTTCTCGCCCGGCGTGATGATCTTGCCCATCCTCGCGGGCGGACTGCTGCTGTGGCCCCGGGCGCTGCGCATTTTCTTCGTCTTCGTCGCGGCCGGCGTGATCTACGACGTGGTCAAGGGCAAGGCCGGGGCGGGCATCGTCGCGACGATCGTGCTGACCGCCATCTTCGCCGACATCCTGGCGCGGACCAGGGAGAAGCTCGGTCTCCAGGGCCTGCGCGGCGACCGGATGCTGATCGAGCTGCGGGACCGCATCCGGGCTCAGGCCAAGCTGCCCGACCTGGGCGAGGGGTGGAGCTCGTCGGTGGTGCTCAGGCCGGCCGGCGGTTCGTCGTTCGGCGGCGACTTCGTCGTGTCGTCCTGCGACGGCAAGACGCTGGAGGTCGCGCTCGTCGACGTGTCGGGCAAGGGCATCGACGCCGGGACCAGGGCGCTGCTGCTTTCCGGCGCGTTCGGCGGACTGCTCGGCTCGGTGCCGAGAGAGGATTTCCTGCCCGCCTGTAACGCGTACCTGCGCCGCGGGTCAGCCAGCGAAGGCTTCGTCACCGCCGTCCATCTGTCGCTCGACCTGGCCTCGGGCGAGTACGTGCTCTCCTCGGCCGGGCATCCGCCCGCCGTGCACTATGACGCGGCGGCGGACCGCTGGCGCCTCACCAGGGCGCACGGGATCGTGCTGGGCGTGGTCGCCGACCTGCGCGGGGCCGCGACCGAAACCGAGCGCGGCGTACTTCAGCGCGGCGACGCGCTGATGCTCTACACGGACGGGCTGGTCGAAGCGCCCGGGCGGGACATCGACGTCGGCACCGACCGCCTGCTCGACGAGGCGGCGCGCATGGTGGCGACCGGCTTCCAGGCCGGCGCCCCGGCCCTGGTAACCACCCTGCAGCGCGAGAACGGCGGCTCCGACGACTGTGCGCTCGTGCTGATCTGGCGAACGTGAATCGCGCTGGCGCCGCGCCGGGCGAAAGAGCTGCCCGCGCGCGCCGCCCGCCGATCACGCAGCGTTACAGCTACCGACTCAACGTACCCAGCGCATCGTTCTTGAGCGCCGAGGCCGATCCTGTCAATCAATTTTGCGGTGCAACTTCCGCGAAACTGACGCATCTGTCAGGTAATTACCAACGCATAACCTTGTTCGCTGATGCAAACTAATTTTCCGCAGCGTAACCGCTGTGCACGGCGATGAAGATGCTGCGCGGCAGCTTCCCCGCAGCCGCCTAAACCGACACATCCGTCATATGACGTCAGCGTCATTGTTTGCATATATTTAGATTTTCCCTGGAAAATGACGGGGTGGCTGGGGCCAGTCCCGGAACGGAGCGGACCGGCGTGCGAGAGCATGTCCGTCCGGCGGCGACCCGTGCCGAAGACGTGCTCGCCAGCGCGTCCGGGGAGAATTTTCCCGTCGCGCTGCGGCTGCTGCCGCAGGCCTACCGGCGGCACCTGACCGCCCTGTACTGCTTCGCCCGGCTCACCGACGACATCGGGGATGAGGCCACCGAGGCCAGCGAGGCCACCGAGGCCAGCGAGCAAGGCGCCGACGCCACGGACCTAAGACTGCGCCTGCTCGATGAGCTCGCCGCCGACGTGGAGCGTATCTACGACGGCGGCACCCCGGAGTCGCCGGTCATGCGCGCGATGGCCGAGACGGTCAGGCAGTGCGGCGTGCCGGCCAAGCCGCTGCTCGACCTGATCCAGGCGAACCGCCAGGACCAGCAGGTCACGCGCTATCGCACCATCGCCGAGCTGCGGCAGTACTGCGAGCTGTCCGCCAACCCCGTGGGCCAGATCGTGCTCTACATCTTCGGCGCCGCCACGCAAAGACGCATCGGGCTCTCCGATAGCGTCTGCACCGCCCTGCAGCTGGCCGAGCACTGGCAGGACGTGGCCGAGGACCTGCGCCGCGGGCGAATTTACCTGCCCGCCGAGGACCTGCACCGGTACGGCTGCACCGAGGCGGACCTGGCCGAACCTGCCGCCGGTCCCGCCGTCAGGGATCTGATGAGCTTCGAGGTCAGCCGGGCGGCGCGGCTGCTTGACGACGGCGCGCCGGTGGTCGGAACGCTGCGCGGCTGGGCCCGGCTGGCGGTCGCGGGCTATGTGGCGGGCGGCCGGGCCGCGCTCGCCGCGATCAGGGAGCAGGGGTACGACGTGCTGAAAGGCACCCCGCGGCCGCGCCAGCGGCGGCTAGCGGCCGAGCTGGTCAAGACCTACGTGACGGGACGCTAGTGGAACTGGATGAGGCGTACCGCGAGTGCGAGCGGATTACCTGGTCGCAGGCCAGGAACTTCGCGTACGGCATCAGGCTGCTGCCGGCCGGCAAGCGGCGCGGGCTCGCCGCCATCTACGCGTTCGCCCGGCGGATCGATGACATCGGCGACGGCACCATGCAGGCCGAGCAGAAGATCGCCGCGCTGGAAGACGCCCGCCGGGCGCTGTTCGACCTGCCGGGCCGGGACGATCCCGTGCTGGTCGCGCTGGCCGACGTGGAGCGGAACTTCCCCGTCCCGCTGCAGGCGTTCGGCGAGCTCATCGACGGGTGCGTCGCCGACGTGCGCGGTACCAGCTACCAGACCTTCGAGGACCTGCTCTACTACTGCCGCTGCGTGGCCGGCTCGGTCGGCCGCCTGTCCCTGGGCATCTTCGGCACCCCCAAGGGCGCCGACCACGCCGCCGACCTGGCCGACTCGCTCGGCGTCGCCCTCCAGCTGACGAACATCCTGCGCGACGTCCGCGAGGACCACGCCAACGGCCGCGTCTACCTGCCCGCGGAAGACCTGGCCAAATTCGACTGCGACCCGGAGACCCTAGCCGGCCCGGCCCAGCCCGCCCAGTTCACCCGCCTGATCGAGTTCGAGGTCGAGCGCGCCCGCGACTGGTACGCCACCGGCCTGCGCCTGCTGCCGATGCTGGACCGCCGCAGCGCAGCTTGCACCGGCGCGATGGCGGGCATCTACCACAGGCTGCTGGACCGGATCGCCGCCGAGCCCGCGGCCGTGCTGCGCTGCCGGGTCTCGCTGTCGGCGGGGGAGAAGGCCCTGGTCGCGGTCAAGGCGCTGGCCGGGAGGATCCCGTGAGCCGCCGCGTGGCGGTGATCGGCGGCGGGCTGGCCGGGATCACCGCCTCGATCGCGCTCGCGGAGACTGGCGCGCAGGTCACCCTCCTCGAGGCCCGGCCCAGGCTGGGCGGTGCGACCTGCTCCTTCAACCGCGACGGCCTGGTCGTCGACACCGGCCAGCACGTCTTCCTCGGCTGCTGCGCCGCCTATCGCGGCCTGCTCGGCAGGCTCGGCATGACCGCCCACGCCCCGCTGCAGGACCGTTTCGACGTCACGGTGCTCGCCCCCGGCTCCCGCCCCCGAACCCCCCGCCGGGGCCGGCTCCGCAGGACCGCGCTCCCTGGCCCCCTGCATATGCTGCCCGCCCTGGCCAGGTACTCCTTTCTTTCCTTTTCCGAACGGGCCGTGGTGTCCCGCCCCGCACTAGCCATGCGCTTCCTGGACCCGGCCGATCCGGCGCTGGACGAGCAGCGGTTCGGTGACTGGCTGGCCGCTCACGGCCAGGACGACCGGGCCCGCCGCGTGCTATGGGACCTGTTCGCCGTCTCCGCGCTGAACATCGCCGGCGACGACGCTTCCCTCGCCCTGGCCGCCACGGTGGTGAAGACCGGCCTGCTCGGCCGCAACAACGCGGCGGACATCGGCGTCCCCGCCCTCCCGCTCGGCGAACTGCACGGCGACGCGGCCGCCGTCGTGCTGGCCAAGCTCGGCGCCCGGGTCATGACGGCCGCCAAGGTCAGCGCCGTCGAGGTCAGCGCCGTCGAGGTCAGCGACGACCCGGGCGCCCGCTTCCGCGTCCGCCTCGCCCATCCCGCCGCCGAGCGCCAGGACGGAGAGATCACCGCGGACGCGGTGGTGCTGGCCGTGCCGCACGAGGCAGCCGCGCGCCTGGTCCCGCCGGGCGCGCTGCCCGCCGGGACCGTCGAGAGCTGGGCCGGCCTGGGTGCCTCGCCCATCGTCAACGTGCACGTGGTCTACGATCGCCCGGTGACCGACCTGCCCTTTGCCGCCGCCGTCGACTCCCCGGTCCAGTGGGTCTTCGACCGCACCCGCATCTCCGGGCTCGACCGCCAGGCCGTCGGCGGGAAGCCGCAGTACCTGGCCGTCTCGCTATCCGCCGCCGACGAGTACGCCGAAGTGCCAGCCGCCCAGCTGCGGGAGCGGTTCGTGCCGGCGCTGGCCGAGCTGTTCCCGGCGGCGCGCGACGCTCGCGTCATCGAGTTCTTCGTCACCCGCGAGCGGCGCGCCACCTTCCGCCAGGCGCCCGGCACCGCCCGGCTCCGGCCGCGGGCCGGCACGCTGCTGCCCGGCCTGGTGCTGGCGGGCGCGTGGACCGATACCCGGTGGCCGGACACGATGGAGGGCGCCGTGCGGAGCGGCCTCGCCGCTGCGATTGCGCTCCGGCGCGCGCTGCCTTCCGCCGCGCCGGACCTGACCGCTTCTGCCTCAACGATAGGGGTATATCAGTGACTGCTGTGATGCCTGAGGGCGTTTCCCTGGCGCGGGACCTGGTAGGACCGGCAATCGAGTCGGCGATCGGCCGACTGACGCCGGACGTACGCGTGGTCGCCGCCTATCATCTCGGGTTCGCCGACGCCGAGGGTCACCCGACAGGCAACGGCAGCGGCAAGGCGCTAAGGCCCGCGCTCGCCCTGCTGTCGGCCCGCGCCGCGGGCGCGCCGCCCGAGCGCGGCGTCCCCGACGCCGTGGCAGTGGAGCTCGTGCACAACTTCTCGCTGCTGCACGACGACATCATGGACCGCGACACCGAACGCAGGCACCGGCCCACCGCCTGGACTGTATTCGGCATCGGCGCCGCGATCCTGGCCGGAGACGCGCTGCTCGCCCTGGCCCAGGACCTGCTGCTCGAGGACGGCAACCCGCAGGGCCTGTGGGCGGCCAGGTGCCTGTCCGCGGCGGTGCAGCGGCTGATCGGCGGCCAGGGCGCGGACCTGGCCTTCGAGAAGCGCGACGACGTGACCCTGAACGAGTGCCTGGACATGGCCGGCGACAAGACCGCGGCGCTGATGGCCTGCGCGTGCAGCATCGGCGCCGTGCACCTGGGCGCGCCGCCGACGCTGGCCATGGGCCTAGCCGGGTTCGGCGCGCACGTCGGGCTGGCCTTCCAGCTCACCGACGACCTGCTCGGCATCTGGGGCGCGCCCGAGATCACCGGAAAGCCCGTACGCGCCGATCTGCGTGCCCGCAAGAAGTCACTCCCGGTGGTAGCCGCGCTGAACAGCGGCGCGCCCGAGGCCGCCGAACTCCGTGCCCTGCTCACGGCCCCGCAGCCGCTGACCGAGGATGACCTGATCCGCGCGGCTGACCTGGTGGTCGCGGCGGGCGGCCGGGAGTGGGCGGAGAATGAGGCCGACGCTCAGCTCACCGCGGCGAACGCGAGCCTGGCCGACGTCGACCTGCCCTCCGACGTCCGCGCCGAGCTGACCGCGATCGCCGAGTTCATCACGGCCCGCCAGTGGTAGTCCAGGGGGGAACGTGGGGGCAGGCGCCCCCCCGTGAGCGGGTGGTCCGGGGGGGTCGTCCCCCCGGACTAGAAGCAGCCCGCGACACCCTGGACCGAGCTCGCGATCACGTGCTCGGGCTGCAGCACGCCGACGGATGGTGGCAGGGCGAGCTCGAGACCAACGTGACCATGGACGCCGAAGACCTCCTGCTGCGCCAGTTCCTCGGCGTGCGCGACGACGCGCAGACCGCCGCGGCGGCCCGGTGGATCCGGTCCCAGCAGCGCGAGGACGGCACCTGGGCCAATTTCTTCGGCGGGCCCGGCGACCTGTCCACCACCGTCGAGGCCTACGTGGCGCTGCGGCTGGCCGGCGACGAGCCCGGCGCGCTGCACATGCGCCGCGCGGCCGGCTGGATCCTGGCCCAGGGCGGCGTCGAGGCCACCCGGGTGTTCACCCGGCTGTGGCTGGCCCTGTCCGGGCGGTGGTCGTGGGATGACCTGCCGGTCATCCCGCCCGAGCTGATCTACCTGCCGTCCTGGTTCCCGCTCAACATCTACGACTGGGGCTGCTGGGCCCGGCAGACCATCGTGGCGCTGGCTATCGTCCAGTCGTTCCGCCCGTCCCGCCCGCTCCCGTTCACCATCGACGAGCTGAAGACCGGCGGCCCGCACGGCCGCGCCCCCGGCCCGCGCCGCTCCTTCGACGCGCGTCCCCTTCCCGTCGCGCCCCTTCCCGTCGCGCCCCTTCCGCCCGACGCGCCCTTCCCCGCCGCGCCCCTTCCCCGCGCGCGTCCCTCCGCCGACCCCTGGTCCCACGTCTTCTCAGCCCTGGACAAGGCCCTTCATCGTTACCGGCCGGTAAAGCCCGTCAGGCGGGCAGCGCTGCGCCGCTGCGCGGAGTGGATCATCGCGCGTCAGGAGCGCGACGGCTGCTGGGGCGGCATCCAGCCGCCGTGGGTGTACTCGCTGATGGCGCTGAACCTGCTCGGCTATGACGTTGACCACCCGGTCATGGCGCGCGGACTACGCGGCCTTGACCGGTTCACGATCACCGAGGACGGTCCCGACGGGCCGGTCCGCCGGCTCGAGGCCTGCCAGTCGCCGGTCTGGGACACCGTGCTGACGATGATCGCGCTCGCCGACGCTGGCCTGCCGCCCGATCACCCGGCCCTGACCAGCGCCGGCCGGTGGGTGCTCGGCGAGGAGATCCGCGGGCCGGGCGACTGGCAGGTCCGCAGGCCGGGCCTGACTCCCGGCGGCTGGGCCTTCGAGTTCGACAACGACGTCTACCCGGACACCGACGACACCGCCGAGGTGATACTGGCCCTGCGCCGGGCCGCGCTGCCCGCGACCGAGGCCAAGCCCGCCGTCGAGCGCGGACTGCGCTGGCTGGCCGGGATGCAGTCCAGGGACGGCGGCTGGGGGGCGTTCGACGCTGACAACACCCGCCAGCTCGTCAACCAGCTGCCGTTCTGCGACTTCGGCGCGGTCATCGACCCGCCCTCGGCGGATGTGACCGCGCACATCGTCGAGGCGTTCGCGGCCGCCGGGCTGACCGATCACCCCGCGGTCCGCCGCGGCGTGACCTGGCTGCTGCGGGCGCAGGAAAGCGACGGGTCCTGGTTCGGCCGCTGGGGCGCCAACTACCTCTACGGCACCGGCGCCGTCGTCCCCGCGCTCGTCGCGGCGGGGGTGAAGCCGTCCAAGCCGTACATCCGCCGGGCCGTGGCCTGGCTGGAATCGCACCAGAACCCCGACGGCGGCTGGGGCGAGGACCTGCGCTGCTACGACGACCCGGCGCTGGCCGGGCGCGGTACCTCCACCGCCTCGCAGACCGCCTGGGCGCTGCTGGCCCTGCTCGCCGCCGGCGAGCACGACAGCGCCGCCACCGAGCGCGGCGTGCGCTGGCTGGCCAGCACGCAGCGAGCCGACGGTTCCTGGGATGAGCCGCAGTACACCGGCACCGGCTTCCCCGGCGACTTCTACATCAACTACCACCTGTACCGCCTGGCGTTTCCTCTGAGCGCACTCGGCAGGTACGTGGCGGCGCTGACCCGGGGGGACGGTTCCCCCCGCACCCCCTCGGCCCTCCTGGGAGGCAGCGCATGACGCAGACAATCCCGCGTCGCCGCGACGGCGCGTCCGGGGCCGACGACGCGGCCGGGCCGGGGGCGCTGCTGGTCTGCGCGCCGCTGCGGATCGAGGCCCGCGCCCTGCTCAAGGGGGTACGGGGGCGCGGCGAACCCTCCCGTGATCAGGGCCGGGCGGGGCAGGGTCGTCCCTCCGTGCAGATACTGCGCACCGGGTACGGCACCACGCGGGCGGCGCGCCAGGCTCAGCAGTTGAGCCACCGCTCGTTCGGCCAGATGATCGTCATGGGCGTCGGCGCCGGCCTGACCACCGACCTCAGCCCGGGAGACCTGGTCGTCGGCACCGAGGTCGGCGCCGTGACCTGCGCGTCCGCGCCGCTGCTGGCGGGCGAGCTGCGGCGCGCGGGGCTGCCCGCGCGCACCGGCCGGATCAGCACCGTCGATCACCTCATCCGCCGCTCGGAGCGCGCCCGCCTGGCCGCCGACGGCATGCTGCTGGCCGACATGGAGTCGGTTCCGCTGGCCACCGCGGCGGCCGGCCGGCCGGTGGCCGTGATCCGGGCGGTATCG
>JASIGD010000109.1 GCA_030045295.1 Streptosporangiaceae bacterium | reverse complement strand
ACGGGTCATGTCCGCCGCGGCGACCACGTGCCGGACGGGATCGTGGGACGCCGCATCGACGGCCAGCAAGATGGTCTTACTCATCGCTCCTCCTAGGTGGTCACACCGCTATGTTCTCAAATGGGAAACTATTTGTCCTTTCGGTCGTGATCTTTCTACGTCTGCTTGATGAGCAGCGAAAGGGCCTGAGGCAAGGCCAAGACGGGACGTTCGTCCCTACCGGAGAGGCCCGGCGAGCCGCAGGGACGCCCCGGCTACGCCTGGCTCCCGGCCACCTCGTGGCCGAGCTCGGCCCGGACCCAGGCGACTATGTCCGTGGTGGGCGCGCCGGGAGTGAAGATCCGGGCGACACCCATCCGGTACAGCTCCTCGATATCCGCATCCGGGATGATGCCGCCGCCGAACACCACGATGTCCGAGGCGTCCCGTTCCTTCAGCAGCTCGATGACGCGGCTGAACAGCGTCATGTGCGCGCCGGAGAGGATCGACAGGCCCACCGCGTCCACGTCCTCCTGGATCGCGGCGGCCACGATCTGCTCCGGCGTCTGGTGCAACCCGGTATAGATGACCTCCACCCCGGCGTCGCGCAGCGCCCGGGCCACCACTTTCGCGCCCCGGTCGTGGCCGTCGAGCCCCACCTTCGCGACGATCACCCGGATCTTGCCCACACGCTCAGCCTAACCGCAGGACCGCGTTGCTCAGCTCACGCAGGGGTTGCTCAGTTCACGCAGGGAATGCCGTTGCTCGCGTTGACCGCGCCGCCCTGCGCGCCGGTGGTCGGAATGGGTACCGGCGAGTTCGACGGGGCGGGGGTGGCGGTCACATCCTGCAGGGTCGCGCTGGCGCCGAGCAGGACCTCGACGTGACCGGCCGCGACGGTGGAGTCAGCCACGGCGGTCACGCCGAACATCGACGCGATCTTGCCGGCGGCCGCCGCCGAGCCCGTGCCGTACGCAACCTCCGTGGTGGACAGCGGGCTGCTCGCGTTGGCCACCTTCCCGGCCTTGTACCCCTGCTTGACCAGCGCCGCGGAGACGGCCGCGGCGAGCCCTTGGGTAGTGCCGCCGTTGTAGACGTCCACCGTGGTCAGGCCGGCGTGAACCGTGCTGGCGGACTTCGAGCTGGGCGAGCTCGGCGCCGGGTAGAACGTCTCGTGCACGATCTCCTTGATGTAGGCGGGGTTGACCACGTTGGCGTCCTGGCCGTCGATCGTCTGGTAGCCGACGATCGGGAGCGTACGGAAGGTGATGTTCCCGCTGGTCAGGTCCCGCATCTGCGACACGAAGTCGAGCAAGTTCCAGCCGGCGTCGGTGATCACGTATTGCTGGGCCACCGACAGCAGGGCCTGGATCTTGGTCAGGTCGTCGAGCACGCCCTCCGAGCGCAGCTGGTGCAGCACCGAGTCGAGGAACGCCTGCTGGCGGTGCGTGCGGTCCAGGTCGCCGTTGGGCAGGCCGTCGCGCTGGCGGACGAAGGCCAGCGCCATCTTGGGGTCCAGATGCTGGTACCCGGCGTGCTTGGCGTAGAAGCCGGAGTTGGGGTCGTACGGGACCGGGTGGTTGAGGCAGACCTCCACGCCGCCGAGAACCTTGGCCAGCTCGTAGAACCCGTCCAGGTTGATCTCGGCGAAGTGGTCGATGTGCACCCCGGTGAGCTGCTCCACCGTGGCGACCGTGGCGGCGCGGCCGGCCTCGTTGCCCGCGAAGGCGAGCTGATCCTGGCCGATGCCCTGGTCCTGCTGCTCCAGCTGAGACTCCCTGGCGGCCATGGATACGCCGTAAGCCTGGTCGATCTTGCCTTGCTGCTGCGACCCGAGCGTGTCGGCGAAATTGACCCAGTCGTCGCGGGGGATGGAGAAGCCGACCGCCTTCTTGCCGCCCGCCGGTATGTGGATCAGGATCAGCGTGTTGGTGGCATTGCCGCCGCAGCCGTCCTCTATCTCCTGCCGGTTGCAGGCGTGCAGGGCCTCCAGGACGTCGTTCGGCAAGATGTTGCCGTTCCAGTCGGTGCGGCTTTCCAGGCCTATCAGCAAGATATTCTGCGCGCCGACGGACGGGCCGCTGACGATCGCGTGCGAGCCGCCGATGCTGCTCACGTCGCGCACGACAAAATAGGAGAACCCGCTGATCGCCAGGACCAGGGCCGCGGCGGCGCAGCTCAGGGCGTATCCAGCCTTCCCGGCAGCACCCCACAGCGGGCCCGGCGAGCCTGGCCTAACCATCGCACCCTTCCTCGGGGATCGAGGGTCTGGATCGTTACCGTCGGTCGAAGCCTACCTGCGCGGTCCCGCGGACATCACCCGACGCGCTAACATCCGAAGGACACTATGAGCGATCCACAGTGGCGCGAGGTCTACCCGGGCCGGCCGGACGGCGAGCCGGGGGCATGGCCGCGCTACCGCGATCCCGGGACGCCCGGGACGGGGTGGCAAGATCCGCGCGGGTTCGATCCCCGGTGGCACGATCCGCGCCGCAGCGGCGGTGACCCGGTGTGGCAGGACCCTCGCCGCGGCGGTGGTGACCTGGTGTGGCAGGACCCTCGCCGCAGCGGTGGTGACCCGCAGTGGCGTGATGCGGGCGGCAGCGGGCTGGACCCGCAGTGGCGTGATGCGGGCGGCAGCGGGCTGGACCCGCGGTGGCGCGCGCCCGGTGACGGCGACCCGAGGACCGGCGCGGGC
>JASIGD010000108.1 GCA_030045295.1 Streptosporangiaceae bacterium | reverse complement strand
TGACCGGGCTGGGGCTGGGACCGCTGGTGGCCGGCCTGTTCGCCCAGTACCTGCCGGACCCCACGCACACGGTGTTCTGGGCCTATCTCGGCGTGCTCGCGCTCGTGCTCGCCGCGCTGCCGGCGATCCCGGAGACCGTCCTGGATCCCGACCGGGCGTTCCGGCTAAGGCTGCGGATAGGCGTCCCGGCGGGCATGCGCATGGTGATGCTCGGGGCAGGCCTCGGTGTTTTCGCTGCGTTCACCCTGCTCGGGCTGTTCAGCAGCCTGATGCCCAACTTCGTCCGCGGTGTCCTCGGCATTACCAACCTGGCCGTGATCGGGGCAACCGCTTTCCTGATCTTCCTGACCGCGGCGATCAGCCAGGCCGCCTCGGCGGGACTGACGAGCCGCCGCTCGGTGCGCGCCGGCCTGCCGCTGCTGCTGGCCGGGCTGGCCGCCCTGGAAGCATCCCTGTTCGCCAAGGCGACCTGGCTATTCCTGGCCGGGACGGTCGTCGGCGGCATCGCGGTCGGGCTGATCTTCCGCGGCGGGCTGAGCGAGGTCAACGCGCAGGCCGCGGCGTCGAGCCGCGCGGAAGCGGTGTCGACCTTCTTCGCCGCCGCGTACCTCGGCCTCGGCCTTCCGGTCGTGCTCATCGGGGTGATCACCCCGGCCACCGGCACCGTCGACGCCAGCGCCTGGGTGGCCGGGCTGGTGGCCATCGTGATCCTCGCCGCCGTGGTGATCGTGACCCGCACCTTCGGGAAGGCACCAGAGATCACGCCCCGGTCCGGGCACACCGACGCCTGGTGCGACCTCCGGCCGGTCGCCGGTGCGGCATCACGCTCCGGGACCGGCGCCCCGGCCGGACAAGACGAATCCGCTGCCGACGCGAGCCGCACGGGCTGATCGTACCGGCCGGAGCGCGCGACGCTGAGAACCGCCTGAAGATGATCGCGGTCGGGCTGGGCGCGGCCGCGACTGGGTTCCTGATCGGCCGCCTGTTTCCCACCACCCGAGATGAGGAGGAACAACATGGAACAGACCCGGCTCAAAACGGCTGTGCTCGGCAAGACCGGCCTCCAGATCACCCGTGTCGGGTTCGGCGCGTGGGCGCTCGGCGGCGCGCGGTAAGGTCCGGCTCAGGCGGCTGACGTTCGCTGAGTCTCGGCTCGGAGGCGGACATCGCCCGCCAACGCGTCGGCTGATGCGGCCTGACGGTTGAGGGCATCGGACACGACGGCGCGGGCGACGACCTCGGCCGCGTACCGGTCCGGCGCGTAGACCGTGACGATGCTGATGATCCTGTCGCTGGTATGCGCGCTGACGATGCTGGCGGATCTGCGCCAGGCCGCCTCGTCGGCCGCCACTGCGAAGCTGATCAAGTCGGGAAGCTGGCCGTCGTCGACCGAAACGGTGACGGTGACGTTGTACCGGCTAAGTGGTTCGTACATTCCTGGAACCATAGGTGCTGTATCTGACATTCAAGCTGGCAGTTTCATCCCAGAATGCTTCGCATCCGTGTACCCGACGGCGCCAGGCTGGGCGCAGACGCGAACGAGCAGATGACTAGCAACGCACGTGCGGGCGACCGCATCTTGTGGCTCGGCGAGGTCGAGGGCGACCTGAGCCTTGGGCGGGGACGCGGTCTTCATGGCGCAGCCGCTTGCGGCATGGCTTCGCCGTCGGTCCCGCACCTGGCAGCCCCCGATCCGTGGCCGAATCGCCCGTGCCAGGTTGCGCTGCCGGGATCTCGCTCCGGTCCGCCGTGACGTTCAGCACTCCGTCGCGTCCTGTTCCGTCAGCTCGCCATGCCGGCTATTAGGATATAGGTCTAAACGACTCATTGGAAGGGAGCATGGCATCAGCCGATGCGGCCAGGCGCCCGCTGACCGATTTCGAGCAGGTACTGCTGGGCGTCATCGCCGCCGAGCCGCGTTCCGGGTACGGGCTGAAGAAGATGTTCAACGCGTCGCCCGCCGGCGTGTACCAGCCCAGCCCCGGCGCTCTGTACCCGGCGCTGCGCCGCCTGGAGGCCCGCGGCCTGCTGCGCGCGGAGACAAGGGTATCCAGCGGGCGCCGTGCGTTGCGCCTCTACCACGCGACCCAGGCTGGCCGCTCCGCCCACCTGGACTGGCTCCGCCAGCCGGTTGCCGCGGTCACCGTCGCAGCCGACCTCGGCCTGCACCTGATGCGCTTCGCCTTGATGGAGCGGCAGCTCGGGCGTCACGCGGTGCTCGCCTTCCTGACCGACCTGGCCGGCGCGCTCGACAGCTTCGTCTCCGGCATGGAACGGTACCTCGACTCGGGAGCGCAGTCGTCGCATCGGCAAGCGGAGCTGGCGATTGAGCATGGCATCGCCGTGCACCGGGCGAGCCTCGAGTGGGCCCGCTCGGCGCTGGCCGAGCTCGGCGAGTCCCCTCCGGCCAGCCGGGGGGTAGGCGCGTAGACGCAGGCCACGTTGAGTGGCCTCGGCGATTATCGTCGCTCGGTGCCGTGGTCGCCTCATCCTGACCTGGTCGCCGCGGCCAGGTCAGCCAGCATAGGCGGGTCATTGCCTCGCCGCTGAACGTTGAGCGACGCGACCAGAATCGCGTCGTCCAGCGCCGCCGCCAGCTGGTCCGCCGGGCACCGGGCCAGCGCCGTCGGCGAGTGCCGGTCCCGCCGGGTCAGTGACGCGATCAGCCCGGCGGTGAACGAGTCGCCGGCGCCGACGGTGTCGACCACGCTGACGTCAAGCGCGGGCCGGTGTACCGACCCGCCTGCCTTGGTAAAGGCGTCTGCGCCGTCGGCTGAACTGGTGATGACGACCACGCTCGCGCCCAGTCCCAGCCAGTGCCGTGCTACCTCGTCTGCCGTCCGGCCCGGGTACAGCCACGCGACGTCGTCCGTGCTGGCTTTGGCCAGGTGAGCCAGCCGGATGGCGCGTTCGACCATGCGCTGGCCGCGGCCAGGATCCGCGAGGAGCCGCGGCCGGACGTTCGGGTCGTAGCTTATGAGCACGTCGCCGCGGCCGCGCAAGCGCTCCGCGAGCGCCAGGATCTGCGCGTCACCGGGAGCGGTCCATGACGCGATGGAACCGAAGTGGAGCACGGCGGTCTGCGCCGGCGCTTGCCCGGTCTCCTCGGCCGTCCACTGCCAGTCCGCGGTGCCGCTGAGGTAGAAGTCGTAGCTGGCCTGAGCCGCGGCATCCAAGGACACGACGGCGAGCGTGGCTGGCTCCGCGGCGTGCGGCGCGGCGTCGAGGTTGATGCCTTCGGCCTGCGCGCGGTGGCGCAGCACCCGGCCGAACCCGTTATCGCCCAGCCGCGCCATCAGGGTCGTCTGGTGCCCGAGCCGGGCCAGGCCGATGGCAACGTTGTAAGGGCTCCCGCCGGGGACCGCATGGTAGCTCTGAGGCTCATCACCCGGGACGAGGTCGATGATGGCCTCGCCGATGACGGTGATACCCGCCCCGGAGCCGCCTTGGCCGCTCATCCGCGGGAAGCCATTGTCGAAGCCGGCGCGATTTCGCCGGAACCACGTGCGACGATCCTGGTCGGTACGACGTGCACACGCGGTGGTGAGTTATCGCCGTCGAGGCGCCCGAACAGAAGTCGCGTGGCCTGGCGCCCGAGCTCGGCGGTGTCCTGGGCGACAACGGTGATACCCGGGACCAGGACGTCGGCCAGCAGGAAGTCATCGAAGCCGACGAGGGCGATCCTCCCCTGCAGGCCTGCCCGCCAGAGGGCCTTCACCACGCCGATCGTCACCAGGTTCTGGCTCGCGAATATGGCCGTCGGCGGGTCGGGCAGGGCGATCATTTCGGTGGCGGCCTGCATCGCGGCATCGATGGAGCGCAGGCCGTGCCTGATGATCAGCGGGTCAACCTGGAGCCCGGCTCGCTCCAGCACGTGCTGGTAGCCATCGAATCGGTGCGCCGCGGTGGAGATGGTCAGGCTGTCCCCGAGGTACGCGATCCGCCGATGGCCGAACGAGCGCAGGTGATCAACGGCGGTGACGGCGCCTTGGCGATTGTCCGAGACGACCGCGTCGGCATCGAGGAACCGGGGCTCGCGGTCCAGGAACACGACCTGGATTCCGAGCTTCCGCTCCGCGACCAGGTAGCTCTGGTCTGCCGCGGCGGGCACGATCACCAGGCCATCGACGCCGCGGTCGATGAGCGTAATCGCCATTTCCCGTTCCCGGTCCGGATCCTCATCCAGGCTCGCGATCAGGATCTGAATGCGTCGTTCCCGGGTCTCGTCCTCCACGGCGCGCAGCAGGGCCGCCGAGAACGGGTTAGCCACATCCTCGAGCAGCAAGCCGATCGTCGCCGTGCGCCGGTCGCCGCGGCGCAGGCTGCTCGCGGTCAGGTTGGGCCGGTACCCGAGCTTGGCGGCCGCGTCACGGACCCGGACGGCCAGATCCGGTGTCACCGTCGGGTCGCCGTTCATTACCCGCGACACGGTCTTGATCGCCACTCCCGCCAGCGCCGCCACGTCTTTCATCGTGGGTCGGGCAGGTTGGCTCTGACCGCCAGGACGGGCCGCAGACATCGATGTCCTTCCCGTGATGAACGCGGAATTTGGCCTGGTGCCAGGAGTCGTTCACTAGTCGAAACAACGCCGTCTCAGATAGGTGGCGGCGGGCCGACTGGCGGGCCAGCCCGCCGCCACCTCCATGCTGAACCGCCGGTGCTGGGCTGGGCTGGTCAGGTCCAGATGGCCTTGTCGGTGTCGGGGTCGAAGAACTGCATGCCTTCGGTGTTGACGGCGAAGGTGATCTTGTCGCCGACCTTGACCTGGTGGTCGGGGTCGATACGGGCCACGCCCTCGCCGTGCTTGGCGGTGGCGTCCTCGTCCTCGTCGTCGCTGGCGCCCTCGGCGCGGACCCGGTGGGCGTCGATGGTGAAGTGCACCATCAGCTCGGCACCGAGCGCCTCGACCAGGTCCACGGTGCCGACCAGGGGCGGGCCGGGGTGCCCGTTGGCGGCGGGCAGGTGCTCCGGGCGCATCCCTACGATGATCTTCTTGCCGGCGTACCCCGCCAGGGCGGGGTGGGCACTCAGGCACGCGTTCGGTAGCGCCAGCTCCTGGGAGCCGATCTTGACCGCGTGGCCGTCGGCGGTGAGCGAGGCCTCGTACATGTTCATCGCCGGCGAGCCCATGAACCCGGCCACGAACAGGTTGTCCGGGCGGTCGTAGAGCACCTGCGGCTGGTCGACCTGCTGCAGGACGCCCGAGCGCATGACGGCCACCCGGTCGCCCATGGTCATCGCCTCGACCTGGTCGTGGGTGACGTAGAAGGTGGCCACGTTGATCCGCCGCTGGATCCGCTGCACCTCCGCCCGCATCTGCACCCGCAGCTTGGCGTCCAGGTTCGACAGCGGCTCGTCCATCAAGAACACCGACGGCTCGCGGACGATCGCCCGGCCCATCGCCACGCGCTGGCGCTGCCCGCCGGACAGCTGCCCCGGCTTGCGGTCCAGCCACTCGGTCAGCCCCAGGATCTCCGCGGTCTCGTTCACCTTGGCGTTGATCTGCGGCTTGGGCATCTTGCGCAGCTTGAGCGCGAACCCGATGTTCTCCCGCACGGTCATGTGCGGGTACAGCGCGTAATTCTGGAACACCATCGCGATGTCCCGTTCCTTCGGCGTCTCGTCGTTGACCCGCTTACCCCCGATGGTCAGCGTCCCGGAGCTGATGTCCTCCAGTCCTGCCACCATCCGCAACGCGGTGGTCTTGCCGCAGCCGGACGGGCCGACGAGCACCATGAACTCACCCTCGGCCACGTCCAGGGTCAGGTCCTTCACCGCGTGGAACCCGTTGGGGTACACCTTGTTCACGCGGTCCATGCCAACGGTGGCCATCATGCCTCCTTACCGGGCGTACTGGGCTTAACGTGCAGGCCGGGCGTGTCTCCCGGCTCGGGCTGAGGGTGCCGCTCGGGGAGCGGTCCGGCGGACATCCCACGGTGGTCTGCCCGGCCGCAACCCAACGCGGCCGGGCGGGGCAGGTTCGGACTCATCACCGGCTCATCCCTTCACCGCGCCGGAGGTCAGGCCGGAGATCACGAACTTCCGGAAGATGAAGACCAGGATGCCGATCGGCACCACCGCCACCACGCTGGCGGCGAAGATCGTGCCGTAAGGAACCGAGTACACCGAGCCGAACTCCGCGATGCCGACCGGGATGGTGCGGAAGTTGTTGACGCTCTCGAAGGTGAGCGCCATCAGGAACTCGGTCCAGCAGGCGGTGAAGGTGAAGATGCCGGCCGTGAACACGCCGGGCAGGGCCATCGGCAAGATGATCGTCCAGACGGTCCGCAGCGGCCCGGCCCCGTCGATCCGGCCGGTTTCCTCCATCTCCTTGGGGATGCCGAGCATGTAGTTGCGCAGGATCCAGATGGCGAACGGCAGGAAGAACGCCGTGTAGGGGATGATCAGCGCCTGGTAGCTGTTCAGCAGGTTGAGGTCTTTCTCCAGCGTGTACAGCGGCGCGATCACGGCGATCTCGGGGAAGACCGAGATGATCAGCAGCGTCACCATCAAGGTGAACTTCCCGCGCATCGGCAGCCTGCCCAATGCGTAGCCGGCCAGGGTCCCGACGACCAGCACCAGCGCCGTGGTGACGAGCGTCACGATCAGCGAGTTGCGGAAGTAGATGCCGAAGTCGTACTGGACGAAGGCCTGGTTGTAGTTGGTGGTGCTGACTGGGCTCGGAAACCACTGCGGCGGACTGGCCCCCAGGGCGAGAGTCGTCTTGAAGCTGGAGGCGATCAGCCAGTACAGCGGCGCGCCGACGAAGATCACGACTAGCAGGGCCGAGATGTTGACGCCGTTGACGACCCGGCGCCAGCCTTTCCGCTTGCGGTTGCGCATCTACTCTCCCTCCTTTCCGACCTGGACCCTGAAGGTCCGCAGCGAGATCAGGCAGCCGATCAGGACCAGGAGCGCGGTGGTGGTGGCCACCGCCGTGCCCGGCCCGAACGAGAGGTTCTTGAACAAGGCGTCATAGCCGAGGATGGCCAGCGACGTGGTCGCCGTGCCCGGCCCGCCGCCTGTCATCACGTAGGGCAGGTCGAACAGCCCGAAGGCCTGCAGCACGCGGAACAACAGCGCGAGCGCGATCGTGGGCCGCAGCAGCGGGAGGGTGATCCGCCAGAACGTGCTCCAGCCCGACGAGCCGTCGACCTCGGCCGCCTCGTACACGTCCCCGGGCAGCATCACCAGGCCGGCCAGCACGATGATGGCGACGAACGGGGTGGTCTTCCAGATGTCGGCGACCATCAGCGAAATGATGGCGGGGATATTGGTCCCCAGGAACCCCGCCGCCGGTACGGGGAGGTGGAGCGTGGTGAAGATGTACTCGGCCACGCCGTAGGTCGCGTTGTAGATGTAGAGCCACAGCTCGGCGTTGATCACCGTGATCATCGACCAGGGCAGCAGCAGCAGCGCCATCATCCATCCGCGTCCGGAGGTCAGCCGCTCGAGCACCAGCGCGATGCAAGTGCCCAGCACCAGTTCCACGATGACGGTGATGAACGTGTAGATGATCGTGAAGAACAGCGCGTAGTGCCAGGTCGAGTTGGTGAAGACCAGGTGGTAGTTGCTGGTCGTGAAGCCGTTCAGGCTGATACCGCTGCCCGTCACGGTCACGTTCGAGAAGCTCATCACCACCGAGTACACGATGGGGAAGATGGTGACGGCGGCCACGATGACCAGGGCGGGAGCGGAGAACATCCACCCCAGCCGGGCCATTCTCTTGCGGTTGACGTCCGGGCGGCCGACCAGGGGTTCGGCCGCCGGAGCTTCGCCGGATGGAGTAGTTGAGATGGCGGTCATTGTCACGCTCCTTATCCCGTGGTCGTCGCGGCCTGTCCACGTGATCCTTGTAGCATGTGCGGTCGCCCGGGGCTTGGGGGGTGGGTGGGGGCGGTCGCCCGGGGCGGGGGCGGGTGGCGGGTGCCCCGGCCCCGGGCGGCTGCGGGGTAGCGGGTTACAAGCCGCCGGCCGGGCTGGTCAGCGCGGTGGTGGCCTGGGACTGGGCGGCGGACAGCGCTGCCGATGGCGAGGTCGACCCGGCCAGGGCGGCGTTGATGTTGGTGTAGATCGCGGTGGACAGCGCCGGGTAGTTCGGCGTGCCCGCGGGCCGCGGCACCAGCTTGGTCTTGCCCACGATGGCCAGCACCGGGTTCAGCGCGATGACCGTGGGCGAGGTCCGCACCGACTCCACGGTGGGGATCTCGGAGAACTCGGTGGCCAAGATGGTCTGCGCCTCCGTGCTGGACAAGAACTTGATGAAGGTCAGGTCGGCGGCGA
>JASIGD010000107.1 GCA_030045295.1 Streptosporangiaceae bacterium | reverse complement strand
TCCAGGTCGATCGTGATGTCGGGGAAGTTGTTGCTGACGATCCGGCCGGTCTCTCGGTCCCACAGCACGGGGACGGAGACGTGCCCGTCGTAGCCGGGCTCGGTCGCCTCGTAGGCCTCGCGCAGCAGCGAGAACCCGTTGACGGGGTCCAGCGAGTGCCCCGGGCCCTCGCGGAACGCCCAGCCGCGGCCGTCCCTGACCGGGTCAACCGCTGACAGCGAGATGGCCTGCTCAAGGCCGAGCAGCTTGCGCACGATCGCGGTCCGGTGCGCCCACGGGCAGGCCCAGGAGATGTACAGGTGGTACCGGCCGGCCACGGCCGGGTACCCGCTGGAGCCGTCCGCGGTGATCCGGCCGCGGAACGGGTAGGCGGACCGCACGAACTCTCCAGTCGCTGGCTGGGGCTGCTTCCGCCTGAAGTCGCCGTAATCGCCGAAGGTCGCGAAGTCGACTGGGCTTGCGCCGCCCGCCTGTTGAGTGGTCGTCATGGCGGCTACAACCCGGCGGCAGCGGCGGCCATTCCGTTGCCTGTCGGGTTGGGCTGTCGCCGCTGACATTGCACCGGCTGGCAGGAAACGGCGTCGAGCAGTTGCCGGTGGGCCACAGCGGTGTCACAGTGAAAGTCCACGGAACCGCACACGCAGGGCGGGGGATGGTGCGAGGTGATCGGGGCGCGCGCACTGATGCAGACCTTGGTGGACTCGGGCGTGGACACGTGCTTCATGAATCCGGGCACCTCGGAGATGCACTTCGTGCACGAACTGGACGCGGTGCCGCAGATGCGCGCGGTGCTGGCTCTGTTTGAGGGGGTGGCGACCGGCGCGGCTGACGGCTACGCCCGGATGGCCGGCCGGCCGGCGGCGGTCTTGCTGCACCTGGGTCCGGGGCTGGGGAACGGGCTGGCTAATCTGCACAACGCCCGGCGTGCCCACAGCCCCGTCGTGGTCATCGTCGGCGCGCACGCGACCTACCACGAGCACTATGACGCGCCGTTGCAGTCGGACATCCAGGGCGTGGCCCGCAACGTATCGGGCTGGTATCGTGCCTCGGCTTCGGCCCGGGATGTGGGCCGCGACGCCGCGGCGGCCGTGGCGGCATCCCGGCAGCCGCCGGGTCACGTGGCGACGTTGGTCCTGCCCGCAGATGTGTCGTGGAGCGAGGGAGCGGTTCCAGCGCGGCCGCGGGTGCTGCCTGCCGCCCAGCCGGTCGACGACGAAGCGGTCGACCGGGCTGCCGCGGTGCTGATCTCGCCCGAGCCGGTACTGCTGCTGCTCGGCGGCGTCGGCACTAGTGAGCCCGGGTTGCGTGCGGCCAGTCGCATCTGCGCCGCGACCGGTGCGCGGATGCTGGGGGAGGTGTTTCCGGCACGGCAGCCACGCGGCGCTGGGGTCCCTCCGCTGGAGCGGCTGGCCTACCTGGCCGAGCCCGCACAGAAGCAGCTGCAGGGCATCCGGCACGTCGTACTGGCCGGAGCTCGTTCGCCGGTATCTTTCTTCGCCTACCCTGGCCTGCCATCCGACCTGGTCCCCGACGGCGCGTCCGTGCATACCCTGGCCGACGGGACCGAAGACGTCGTCGCTGCCCTGGAGGCCCTCGCCGACCGTGTCGCCCCCGGCACCGCTCCTCGGCTCGCGGACCTGGTCCCGTCGGCCGCCCCGGCCGGGGCGCTCGACGTAGGCACCCTGGCCGCCGCCGTCGGCGCCACCTTGCCAGAGAACGCTGTCGTCGTCGACGAAGCCCAGACCTCTGGCCTCGGCCTGCCGGCCGCTACCGCGCACGCGGCTCGCCATGACTGGATCACCGAGACCGGCGGGGCGATCGGACAGGGCCTGCCCAGCGCGCTCGGTGCCGCAATCGCCGCCCCTGACCGGCCCGTGCTGTGCGTACAAGCCGACGGCAGCGCCCTGTACACCCACCAGGCGCTATGGACGATGGCCCGCGAGCAGGCCAACGTGACCACGATCCTGGTCAACAACGACGCCTACGCCATCCTGCGCCTGGAGCTGCAGCGGGTCGGCGCCGGCCCCGCGGGCGAGGCCGGACCCGCGGCCAGGCGCATGCTGGACCTATCCGGTCCGTCGATCAGCCACACCGCGATCGCCCGGGGTTTCGGCGTCGATGCGGTACGGGTGTCCACCGCCGACGAGCTCGTCTCGGCGCTACGCCGCGCCTACGCCGAGCCGGGCCCGCACCTGATCGAGGCCGCCGTCCCCCCGCTGCTCTAGCCGGAAGTTGCCATCGGGCTCGGCTACGCTCCTACCGGCGCACTCTTGCGTCGACGTGCCCCACGCAGGAGAATCGACGGCGGGCGCCAGGCGACCCGGCTCAGCCCTGGCGGGCGTTGGCGCCGGTCGGGCAATCCCGTGCCTGGACCTCGGAGCCGTCCGGAGGGGGCCGGAATCATGACCACGCCGCGTGCGGACGACTGGCGAAGCCGTGGCAGCTATTTTTCCTGGCGGCCGGCGCAGCAGGACGCCTCTTCGGTGGAGATCTTCCACGTGCAGATGGGCGACCCTGGGGCTCCGGTGCTGCTGCTCATCCACGGCTGGCCTACCAGCAGCATCGACTGGTTTGAGGTCGCCGGGCAGCTGAGCGGGAGATTCCGTGTCTGCGCGCTAGACTTCCCCGGCTACGGATTCTCGGACAAGCCGCAAGGGTGGGGCTACAGCCTCGCCCGGGACGAGGAGCTCATCGAGTTCTACCTGGCGGAAGTGATCGACGCCGAGACTGGGCTGATCGTGGCGCACGATCGCGGTGACAGCGTGGCGCTGTTGCATGCTGCCCGGTGCGCTGAGGGCCGGTCGGCGACGCGCCTGGAGCACCTGGTCTTGTCCAATGGCAACATCTTCCTGCCGCTCTCGAACCTGACCCAGGCGCAGCGGCAGGTACTCGACGCAGAGTCGTGGTCCCAGGTCGCGGCGGCGGTCACTCCCGCCTTCCTGGCCGAAGGCATGGGCGCCACCATGTTCACCCCGCCGCGCAAGCCCGGCGATCCCGAGGTCGAGGCCCTGACGGCCACTTTCGCGCACGACGACGGCATCAAGGTCCTGCACGAAGGGATCCAGTACCTGGTCGAGCGGTCGAAGGACGAGCAGAGGTGGCTGACGGCGCTGGCTGCGGCTCCGTTCCCGGTGACCGTGATCTGGGGCGTGTACGACACGGTTTCGCCGCCCAGGGTGGCGAGCTACGTGTGGAACGAGTACCTGATGTTCAAGCCCGGCAGCAACCGCCTGTACTTCATCCCGGACGCGAACCACTATCTGCAGGTCGACCGGCCAGACGCATTCGTGAAAGTCCTCCTGCACGCCCTCGAGCCCGCTGACGACCAGGCACCAGGCGCCCTTGAGGCAGAACTCGGCGCTCCCCTCTTGGTCGACACCTCCCGAGAACGGCTGCCAGCCGCAGCAGACGTGCTCCGCATGGAAGCTTCCGCCGACACGACCTAAGGACCCAGCGCCAGGGCCGTCGGCCAGGCCGGCGCCCGTGAGAGGGTGGTGAGAGCCCGCTATCCTCGATCGGGGCGGCGTGCCGTGCGTACAGGGGCCTCGCCCCAGCTTCGGGATGATGGGTTGAATCATCGCGTGTGTCGGTCTGGCGAAGGAGCGGATCAGCCATGACGCAGCCCTCCGTGACCAAGGAGAGGCAGGCGCTTATCTCATCCCTCGCCAAGCAGCGCCATCACGTGCTCGGCATCGTGGACGGCCTGTCCGAAAAGGACCTGCGGCGCCCCGTACTGCCCTCGGGCTGGACCTGCGCCGGGCTGGTCCATCATCTGGCGATCGACGTCGAGCGGTTCTGGTTCCGTGCCGTTGTCGCTGGCGAGCCGATGCCAGACGACGAGCCGCATAACGCCTGGCAGGTTCCTGCGGACATGACGGCCGCCGCGGTGCTGGACGGCTACCGGCGGGAGGTAGACCTTGCCGATGCCATCATTGCCGCCACTCCCCTCGACGGCGCACCCGCCTGGTGGCCCGAGGATCTGTTTGGCAGCTGGCGGCTCAACGAGCTCCGCAAAATCCTGCTGCATGTGATCGCCGAGACGGCAACCCACGCCGGTCACCTCGACGCGGCACGCGAACTCATCGACGGCCGACAGTGGGTAGTCCTCACCGAATGAGCCTGGCGGGACCGCTGCCCCGGCGCCCAGGTCCGCCAGGGTGGCCATGTC
>JASIGD010000106.1 GCA_030045295.1 Streptosporangiaceae bacterium | reverse complement strand
CCCTGCGGGGTCTGTGATTCCTGCGTCGCGCTCGCCCCGAACGGCCCGGGCAGCATCGACGTCATCGAGATCGACGCCGCCTCGCACGGCGGCGTGGACGACGCCAGGGAACTGCGCGAGCGGGCTTTCTATACCCCGGTGTCCGGGCGCTTCAAGATCTACATCATCGACGAGGCGCACATGGTCACCCAGCAGGGCTTCAACGCGCTGCTGAAGCTGGTGGAGGAGCCGCCGCCGCACCTGAAATTCATCTTCGCCACCACCGAGCCGGACAAGGTCATCGCGACGATCCGGTCCCGCACGCACCACTACCCGTTCCGCTTGGTCCCTCCGTCCGTGCTGCGGGAGCTGATGCAGGACATCCTGCGCTCCGAGGGCGTCGCCTTCGACGAAGCCGTGCTGCCGCTCGTGGTGCGGGCCGGGGCAGGATCGGTCCGGGATTCGCTGTCCGTCCTGGACCAGCTGCTGGCCGGCAGCGACGAGACCGGGCTCAGCTACGACCGCGCGGTGGCGCTGCTCGGCTACACCGACGCCGGCCTGCTGGACGAGGTCGTCGACGCGTTCGCCGCGGCGGACGGCGCCGCGGTCTTCCGCGCGGTGAACCGGGTCATCGAGGGCGGCCACGAGCCGCGCAGGTTCGCGGCCGACCTGCTGGACCGGCTCCGTGACCTGATCATCCTGGCCGCCGTGCCGGACGCGGCCGAGATCGGCCTCCTTGACCTGCCGCCGGACCGGGCCGAGCGGATGGCCGCCCAGGCGGGCCGGTTCGGCCAGGCGGGTCTGACCCGCGCGGCCGAGATCGTCAGCACGGGCCTGGACCAGATGCGCGGCGCCACCTCGCCCCGCCTGCTGCTCGAGCTGACGTGCGCGCAGGTGCTGCTGCCCGCCGCCGCCACCGACGAGAAATCGCTGCTCGCCCGCCTGGAACGGCTCGAGTCCGCGGGCCGGGCAACGCCCGCCGCGCTGCCGCAGTCACCCCCGCTCCCGCCGCAGTCCGGTACTGACGATCATCCCGAACGGTCCGTTGCTGCAGCCGCCGTCAAACGTGCTGCGCCCGGGCCCGCCGAGGCGGTCAGCCCTGCTGACAGCGCTGGGCCTGCCGAGACCGCCGAGCCGGGCGGCCCGGGCCCGACGGCGCCGGCTGATTCGCTGCGGCAGAACTGGGGTGCGGTCCTGGAGGCGGTCAGGCAGGAAAGCAAGGTGGCGTGGATCCTGCTCAGCCAGGCCAGCGTGCTGTCGCTGCAGGACGGGGTGCTGACCTTGCGGTTCGCCAGGGACGGAGACCTGAAAGGCTTCAGCACCAGCCGCCACGACGCCGTCCTGAAGAAGGTGCTGAGCGCCGGATTCGGCCTGAACGTGACGGTCAAGGGAGTAGCCGGCGCGGCCAGCGCGGCCTCGAGGCCGCCGGGGCCTGGGCGGTCAGCGACCGTCCCGCCCAGCGCCGGGGGAAATGACGACCAGCCGCCCGATGAGCCGACGGCGGATGACCAGGCTCCCGCCGCGCCGGAGCTCACCGGGATGGACCTGATCCAGCGCGAGCTGGGCGGCCAGGTGATCGGCGAGATCGAGGACTGAGCGAGCGCGCCCGATTGGCTTGACCGTGGCCGGCTGGTCGTAGGCTCTGCGTAGGAGGGCGATGTGGAACCCCAGATGGATATGCAGCAGCTGTTCGCGGCGGCACAGCAAATGCAGGAACAGCTCATGAACGCCCAGCAGGCGCTCGCCGATGCCGAAGTCACCGGGACGGCGGGCGGCGGCCTGGTCAAGGCCGTCGTCAACGGCCAAGGCGAGTTGCTGGACATCAGCATCGAGCCGGCCGCGGTAGACGCGGACGATCCGGAGGAGACGGCGCGGACGATCGCTGACCTCGTGCTGGCGGCGGTCCGCGACGCGTACCGAGCGGCCGAGGTCCTCCAGCAGCAGCAGATGGGGCCGTTCGCCGCGGCCATGTCGGGCGGGCTGCCCGGCATGCCGGGCGGCCTCGACCTGCCCAGCGGGCTCGACCTGTCCGGGCTCGGCCTCGGCGCCCCCGCCGGGCCCGAGGACGACTCGGATACCGATGATGACCCGGAGACCTAGCCCCCGGGGGACCTGACGTGTACGAAGGGGTGATCCAGAACCTCATCGACGAGCTCGGGCGGCTGCCCGGGATCGGCCCGAAGGGCGCCCAGCGGATCGCCTTTCACCTGCTGGCCGTCGATCAGGCCGAGGTCAAGCGGCTCGCGGACGCGCTGATCGAGGTCACCGAGCGGGTGCGGTTCTGCCGGACCTGCGGGAACGTGGCGGAGGCCGACGAGTGCCGGATCTGCCTTGACCCGCGGCGCGACCTCACCGTGATCTGCGTGGTGGAAGAGCCGAAGGACATCGCGGCCGTGGAGAAGATCCGCGAGTTCCGCGGCCGGTACCACGTTCTCGGGGGAGCGATAAGCCCGATCGACGGGATCGGTCCGGACGAGCTGCGGATCAAGGAGCTGATGGCGCGGCTGGCCGACGGCACCGTGACCGAGCTGATCCTGGCCACCGATCCCAACCTCGAAGGCGAGGCCACGGCCGCCTTTCTCGCTAGGCTGGTTAAACCAATGGGCTTGCGGGTGACCAGGCCCGCGAGCGGCTTGCCAGTCGGAGGCGACCTGGAGTACGCCGACGAGGTGACGCTGGGCCGTGCCTTCGAGGGACGGAGACTGCTTGATGTCTGAACCGCCAGCTCAGGGGGGCGAATGGCGGACGATCGCGGACCAGATCGCGGCGAACGTGATGAACTTCATCGACGGCGTGGCCGCGCTGGCCCAGGGGGGCGGCGACGAGACCGTGCCGATGCTGCTGCTCGAGGTGTCACAGATCCTGCTCGCGGGAGCGCAACTCGGCGCCAGCCGTGACGTGATCCTGCCCGGCAACTGGGAGCCCGAGGTGGGCGAGGACCCGGATCTCGACGTGCTGCGCACGGGCCTGGCCCGCCGGCTGGCCGCGTGCGACGAGTACGCGGAAGTGTTCGACCCGTACGCGGACACCTCCTGCCTGCCGTTCCGGATCTCCGATGACATCGCGGCGGTTGCCGCAGATCTCATCCACGGGCTCAAGCACTATCAGGCCGGCCGGTCGCTCGAGGCGCTGTGGTGGTGGCAGTACTCCTACTTCAACCACTGGGGAACGCACGGCGGGGCGGCGCTGCGCGCGTTGCACGCCGTGGTCGCGCACGCCAGCCTCGACGTAGCCGATGAGCGTACGAGCCTTTGACCGCGGCGCACACCACCGTTCGTTCGGGAGAAATGATCAGGCCCGACCCCCCGTGGGGGAAAGAATTCTGCGGCGGGAACCGGCGCAGATAAACTCAGACGTCCATCCAGCTCCCGGGGAGGTGCGGCGGGCCCGTGGCGCTCGTGGTGCAGAAATACGGCGGATCTTCCGTCGCCGACGCCGATGGCATCAAGCGGGTGGCGCAGCGGATCGTGGCCACCCGCAAGGGCGGCGACCAGGTCGTGGTGGTCGTGTCCGCGATGGGCGACTCGACTGACGAGCTCATGGACCTGGCCGGCCGGGTGAGCCCGCTGCCGCCGGCGCGCGAGCTCGACATGCTGCTGACCGCCGGCGAGCGGATCTCGATGGCGCTGCTGGCGATGGCGATCGCCACTCTCGGCCTGGAAGCGCGGTCGTTCACCGGGTCCCAGGCCGGCGTGATCACCGACGCCGCGCACGGCCGGGCGCGCATTATCGACATCAAGCCCGGCCGTATCTCCGACGCGCTGGCCGACGGCGCGATCCCCATCGTGGCCGGCTTCCAGGGCGTGTCGCAGACCACCAAGGACATCACCACGATGGGCCGCGGCGCGTCGGACACTACCGCGGTCGCGCTCGCCGCCGCGCTGGACGCCGACGCGTGCGAGATCTACACCGACGTGGACGGCGTCTTCACCGCCGATCCTCGCATCGTGCGGTCCGCGAGGCGGATCCCGCGGATCAGCTACGAGGAAATGCTGGAGATGGCCGCCTCCGGCACGAAGGTACTGATGCTCCGCTGCGTGGAATACGCGCGGCGTTACGGGGTACCCATCCACGTCCGGTCGTCTTTCACCAACCGGGACGGAACCTGGGTCACCGGACACGCGGACAACGAGTCGGAGGAAACCGGGATGGAACAGGCCATCATCTCCGGGGTCGCGCACGACCCGAGCGAGGCGAAGATCACGGTCGTGGGCGTGCCGGACCGGGTCGGCGAGGCGGCCATGATCTTCACCGCCATCGCCGAGGCCAGCATCAACATCGACATGATCGTGCAGAACGTCTCCGCCGTGGCGACCGGACGGACCGATATCTCCTTCACCCTGCCCCGGGACGACGGCCAGCGCGCGATGACCGCGCTGCTGCGCCTGCAGGAGACCGTGGGCTTCGAATCGCTGCTTTACGACGACCGTATCGGGAAGGTGTCGCTGATCGGGGCCGGCATGCGGTCCCATCCCGGGGTAACCGCGAAGTTCTTCGCCGCGCTGGCGGACGCCGGGGTGAACATCGAGATGATCTCCACGTCGGAGATCAGGATTTCGGTGGTAGTGGACCAGGATGACCTGGACCGGGCGGTGACCGCGACGCA
>JASIGD010000105.1 GCA_030045295.1 Streptosporangiaceae bacterium | reverse complement strand
CAACACCGTGCACGCCCCGCACGAACTCGTATCACACCCCACATTCGTCCCGGTCAGCCCCGCCACATCCCGCAAGAAATGCACCAGCAGCAACCGGTCCTCCACCTCCCCGCCCACCACCGACCCATTCACCACCACATCCACCCGCACCACTCACACACCTCCCACACGCCGCGCCCGCACAGCCTGATCAACCGCCGTCCACACCCGCTGCGGCGTGGCCGGCATGTCGATATGCCGGATCCCCAGGTACGCCACCGCGTCGATCACCGCGTTCTGCACCGCCGGCGTCGACCCGATCGACCCGGCCTCGCCGATGCCCTTGGCGCCGAGCGGATTCAGGTCCGTCGGCGTCTGGCTGTCCACCAGCTCGAAACTGGGCAGGTCCGGCGGGGACACCGCCGCGTAATCGGCCAGCGTCGAGGTCAGCGGGTTCCCGTCCGCGTCAAACAGCACCTCCTCCAGCAGCGCCTGCGCCGCCCCCTGCGCGATCCCGCCGTGCCGCTGCCCCTCGGTCAGCACCGGATTCAGCACCGTCCCCGCATCGTCCACGCTCACATGCCGGACCAGCCTCACCTGGCCGGTGTCGGTATCTACCTCGACCACCGACACGTGCGCGCCGAACGGGAACGTCGGCCGGTCCTGAACGAAGCTCACGTCGGCCACCAGGGTGCCGCCGCTGGCGTGACCCGCCACCTGGCCCCACGACAGCGCGGTGTCCGGGTCGCCGCGCACCTGCCACCGCCCGGTGCTCGTGTCCAGCACCACGTCGGCCTCGGCTGCTTCCAGCATCTCGGCGGCCTGCCGGCGCGCCTCGTCCTTGACCTCGACCGCCGCCTTGTGCACCGCCGAGCCGCCCAGCTGCAGCGAGCGGGAGCCGTAGGTGCCGACGCCGACCGGGATCAGGTCGGTGTCGCCGTGGATCACCGTGACCTGATCCATCGGGATGCCCAGCTCATCCTGCACGAGCATCGCCCAGGCGGTGTGGTGTCCCTGGCCGTGCGCCGAGCTGCCCGTATAGACGGTCGCCGAGCCGTCGTCGCTGACCTCGAGCCGGGCGGTCTCGCCGGCCTCCGGGTCCGGCGCGGTGATCTCGACGTAGGAGGCGATGCCGATGCCGAGCTGTTTCGGATCGCCGTTCTCGCGCCTGCGCCGCTGCTCCTGGCGCAGCTCGTCATAGCCGGCCGCGGCCAGCGCCTTGTCCAGCGCCTCCTCGTGACGGCCGGTGTCGTACAGGGCGCCGGTCTTGTTCTGGAAGGGGAACTTGTCCGGGGCGATGAAGTTCCGCCGCCGGACCTCGGCCGGGTCCATGCCGATCTCGGCGGCGAACAGGTCGACCGCGCGCTCGATGGCCGCCGTGGCCTCCGGACGGCCGGCCCCGCGGTACGCGCTGACCGGGGTGGTGTTGGTGACTGCCTGCCGGAACCCGGCCTGCACGTCCGGGATGTCGTACACGCCGGGCGCCATCAGGCAGGTCAGGAACGGCAGCAGCCCGCCGATGCGCGCGTAGGCGCCGATGTCCTGGATGACGTCGATGCGGTAGGCGAGGATGCGGCCGTCGCGGCTGCCGCCGATCTTGACGTGCTGCAGCTGGGCGCGGCCCTGCGTCATCGCGACCAGGTTCTCGCTGCGCGTCTCGGCCCAGCGCAGCGCCCGGCCGGTCTTCCTGGCCGCCCAGGCGATGGTGATCGTGTCCCGGTCGATGCCGATCTTGGCGCCGAACCCGCCGCCCACGTCGGGCACGATCACCCGGATCTGGTCAGGCGCCATGCCGAGGGCGCCGGCCAGGATCAGCCTGCACACCTGGGCGTTCTGCGAGCTGCACCAGACGGTGAGCTTGCCGTCGGCGTACGCGGCCGCCGCGGCCCGCCCCTCCATCGGGATGCAGGCGACCCGCTGGTTCACGATGTCCTGCTCGACCACCACGTCGCAGGCGTCGAACGGGGACTCGTCCGCGGACACGGCCTGCGCGACGCACACGTTGGTGCCGGCGGCAGGGAACAGCAGGGTCTCGTCGGCGACGGCGGTCACCGGTCCCAGCACCACGGGCAGCGGCTCGTAGTCCACGCTGACCAGGTCGGCCGCGTCCTCGCCCTGGTAGCGGCTGTCGGTAATCACCACCGCGACGGGCTCGCCCACGAACCGCACCGTATCGACGGCCAGCAGCGGCTCGGCCCACGGGCCGCCGAGCGGTGCCGGGCTGCCGTCCCACTCGCCCGAGCCCGGCGGGGGCGGGGCCAGGTCGTCCATGTCGGCGACGGTCAGCACGGCGACCACGCCGGGCTCATTGAGGGCCTCGCTCGCGTCGATGCCAGTGATCCGCGCGTGCGCCAGCGGGCTGCGGACGAACGTCACGTACGCCGCCCGGTTCAGCTCCGGAGTCCGCACGTCATCCACGTAGACCCCGCCGGCGGTCAGCAGCCGCGGGTCCTCCGTCCGGATCACCCGGGTACCCATGATGCTCATAAACGCCTCCGCAGCCGTCGACTCCACTGGCCCCTCGCCAGCGAAACTACACCTGAGCGGACCTGCAAACCATTGCCGGCCGCACAAAGCCGCCCGCAGGTAATTATGACGGAACTATGTAAGAACAGGTGCCGTCACGGCCGCTACCGTTACCATCGTGGTCGCATTCAAGGCTGGTGCGGCGGCAGGCATCATCGGCCCGGTCGTCTTCACCGGCGCGTGGCTCGCTAGTTCCCTGCTGCAGACGGGCCACTCCCCCGCCGACATCCAGATCAGCGGCCTGGCCGCGCCGGACGCCAAGGACCCGTGGATCATGATCACGGGGTTCCTGGTGCTGGGCGGGTGCACGGTGGCGTTCGGGACCGCGCTGCACGCGGCGCTAGCCGAGCCGGGGAACCGCGTCGCGGAGCCGCCGACGGACCAGGAAGGCCGGGTTTCCGCGGACACGTTCGGCGGGCGCGCCGGCCTGGCGCCCAGGCTCATCCAGGGCGCGGGCGTGCTGACGATTGCGGCCGGGCTGTTGCGCCGCGACCACATGATGCTTGTCCCCGGCGCTGTTTCGTGGCACAACCACGCGCACGACCTGGTCAGCGCGGTGCTCTATGTCGACCTGGTCCTCGCGCAGCTCCTGCTCGCGCGCAGGTTCGGTCGGGAGCCTTCGTGGCGGCCGTGGCGGCCCTGGCTGCTGGCCAGCGCCGCGGCCAGCGCCGCGGTTCTCCTCGCGTTCGCCGCCGACACATCCGCGCCGGGGGCGGGCGTTCTGCAGCGCGTCGCCGTCAGCATCCCCCTGGCTGCCGTCGCCGCCGTGGCGGCGCGGCTGCTCAGGATCCCCGCGGCGGCCGGCTAGCCGCGATCCGCGGGTGGTCCTGCCAGGCCGGGAGCGCGGCCAGGCTGCCGCATCACCCTCCGCGGTAAGCGCGCGTCAACTGCAGGTTGACCTTTCTGTCCCGTCAACCTATAGTTGACGCATGGAGAAGGTGCCAGTACGACTCGACGACCTCATCAGCTACGTCAAGAGCCAGCAGGGCACGCCGCTCGACCACGTGTCGGCGGCGGTGCAGGTTTCCGAGCACCTCGACGAGGTGTCCGACCACCTGATCGGTCACTTCGTCGACCAGGCCCGCAAGGCGGGCGCATCCTGGACCGAAATCGGCCGGTCCATGGGCGTCACCAAGCAGGCCGCGCAGAAACGGTTCGTGGCCAAGGACACCGATTGGCAGAGCCAACTGGAAGAGGCGTTCCGCGAGCACCCCTTTTCCAGATTCACCGACCGCGCGCGGCGAGCGGTCCAGGCCGTACAGCACGAGGCCCGGGAGCACCGGCACGATTACATCGGCACCGAGCACCTGGCGCTCGGAATACTCACCGAGCCGGATGGCCTGGCGGTCAAGGCGGTCGAGGCGCTGGGCGTGTCGCGGGAGGCGGCCCGCCA
>JASIGD010000104.1 GCA_030045295.1 Streptosporangiaceae bacterium | reverse complement strand
GTACCCGCACCTCGAGGACGCTGCCTCGGCGCAGCGACCGGCTGGCTACCTGGACGTCGTCCGGGTACTGGACGATGCCCCGCACGAGGTGCTCGAGGGCCTCCTCAAGCACCTCAGGCCTCGCTCCCTGGATCGGTAGCCGCGGCCTCGTCGCTGTCGCCCGCAGCGTCCTTGGTCGGGGCCGCCCCGGAGCGGGCGGGTTTCGCCGCGGCTTCGCCGTCGGCCGACTGGCTCGCGGAACTCGCGTCGGCCCGGGGGGCGTCATCCGTGGTCACATCGGCCTTGGCAGCGGCGTCATCCGTGGTCACGTCGGCCTTGGTCACGTCGGCCTCGACGGCGTCATCCTTGGCGGCGTCTGTCTTGACGTCGGCCTGGGCGGCGCTGTCCTTGGCGGCGCTGTCCGTGGCCGTGCTGTCCGTGGCCGTGCTGTCCGTGGCCGTGCTGGCCCTGGTCGAGCCGGCCTTGGCGGTGCTGGCCTTGGCGGTGCTGGCCTTGGCGGGCCTCGCGGCCCGGGACTGGGCGGGGGCTTTGCTCTGGCTGGCGGCCTTGTCTTCCTTGCCAGCCTGGCTCTCCTTGGCGGCAGCCGTGAAGCGCTCCTTCTTGTCCGCGCGCGGCTGGGCGGTACGGAGCGTGCCTTCGGTGCCCGGCTCTCCGGTGAACTTCTGCCAGTCCCCGGTGATCTTGAGCAGGACGCGGACCGGGTCGGTGGGCTGCGCGCCGACCGACAGCCAGTGCTGAACCCGCTCGGAATTCACTTCGATAAGCGAGGGCTCGGCCTTCGGGTGGTACTTGCCGATCTCCTCGATAGCGCGCCCGTCGCGCTTGGTGCGCGCATCGGCGACGACGATCCGGTAGTAAGGCTCCCGGATCTTGCCCAGGCGCTTCAGCTTGATCTTGACAGCCACGGCTGTGGTCTTCTCCCAGCGATAGATGCGAGGCGGCGGACCGGCGCCGGCCGGGGGAACAGCCGACGGGACCACTCGGATGAGCCAGGCCGGGCGAACGAGGAGAGGGCGTCGCAGGCCTGGCGGTCAGCATCACATTGTGCCAGATAACAGCCGCCGACCAGTAATCGTGCCCTGGCGGGCTACCGGAGGACCGCGCTCGCCGCGGTCAACCGCGCTGGCCGTGCCGCAGGAACGGATCGTGACCTGGGCCGGGCCGCTGCAGGTGGAGCCGGAGGCCGCGGTACAGAGACCTAGCCGCCGGGCCTGGCCGCCAGGTCCAGCTGAGAAGTGTCGAGAAAGGGTGTTCAAATGTCAATACGACGTTCTAATATCTGGGACATGCGAACGGCGAGCCACGATCCCGGATTTTCGCAATCGCTCGAGCGCGGCCTGGCGATCCTCGCCGCGTTCACCCCGGACCGCCCGGCGCTCGGGATCAGCGAGCTGGCGCGCAGGCTCAACCTCACCCGCAGCACGACGCACCGGTACGTCGCCACGCTCGCGACGCTCGGCTATCTCCAGCAAGACGACTCGACACGGAAGTACCGCCTCGGCCCGCGCGTGCTGGACCTGGGATTCTCGATGCTCGGATCGCTGGAGCTGCGCGAGATCGCGGCGCCGCACCTTCGCCGGCTCACCGAAACAACCGGGCACACGTCGAACCTCGCCATCCGCGACGACACCGACGTGATCTTGATCGACCGGGTACGAGGGCGGCCGGGCCGCTACCACCACCTCGAATTCTCCCTGCACGTCGGCTCGCGGCTGCCGTCCTACTGCAGCGCCACCGGCAAGGCCCTGCTCGCCTTCCTGCCGCGGCCCGACCTCGACCACCTGCTGGACCGCATCGACCTCGTCCAGCGCGGGCCGCGCACCCTGACCAGCAAAACTGCCCTGCTCGCAGAGCTCGAACACGTGCGGCGCACCGGCGTCGCGGTCAACGACGAGGAACTCGAAAGCGCGCTTCGGTCCATCGCGGTGCCCGTCCGCTCACGCTCCGGAGAGGTCATCGCCGCCGTCAACATCGCCATCCCGTGGTCGCCGGAGTCGATAACCGAGCTCGTCGGCCGGCACCGACCGACCCTCCAGGCGACCGCCCATCAGATCGCGGTTCGGGTGATCTGACAGGAGGGACCCCGCCGTGTTCACTCTATGAAACAGTTCCATAACTTACGTTGACTAGGCCCAACGGGAAGCCGGCCGTTGCCATACTGTTCAAGATAAGTACGTTCGTTCGCAGAGCGCACAGGAGGTCGTCCGTGCCACGTCGCGAACCATCGCCGGGTCATGGCGGGCCACGTGCCCACCGCACAGAGCCGTGCAGGCGGGGCATCGGCGCTGAGGTCCCCTGGAAGATCTCTGGGATCGACATCAACTGCTTTCACATCTGGACCTCTAGTCAGATTTAGACGGTGTTAGCCTCATGTCACCTTTCCGGCATCAGCGACACCAGGACACGCACATCGCCTAGGACGCGGCCCGCGCCCACGGCGGGGCCATAAAGGAGATGGATAGCACAATGACTGACCAGACTGCGCAGGCCAGCGGCCCCGGTTCGCCCGATGGCATCAGCCGCCGCAGTGTGCTGCGCGCGGCCGGAGCCGGCGCGGCCGTCGTGGGGGGCGGCGGACTGCTCGCGGCGTGTAGCTCAAGCATCAAGGGCGCCTCGTCGTCGTCCACCGCCTCGTCCACCGCGAGCGCAAGCACCAGCGACATCGTGATGGGGTTCATCCACCCGCTGACCGGCGACCTAGCCGACTTCGGCACCGCGGACAATTGGGTGGTCAGCACGATCATGGCCACGTCGCAGTACAAGAACGGGTTCAAGATCGGCGGGAAGACCTACCCGGTCACGATCAAGTCCTACGACACCCAGTCCGACCCCACCCGCGCCGGTCAGCTGGCCAGCCAGGCCATCCTCTCCGACAAGGTGGACATCCTGCTCACCTCCTCCACGCCCGAGACCGTCAACCCGGTCGCGACCACGGCAGAGAAACTAGGTGCGCCGCTGATCTGCGGCAACGTCCCGTGGCAGTCCTGGTACGCCAACCTGGGCGGCAACCCGACACCGGGAAAGTCGACGTTCAAGCCCACCTGGACGACGGTGTACTTCCTCGGCGTCAACGACCTGTGCAACGCCTTCATCCCGATGTGGAACCGGATCCACTCCGAGTTGGGTACCAACAAGGTCGTCGCCTGCATGTTCCCGAACGACTCGGACGGCGACGCCTTCCGCGCCGCGTGGCCGCTGTTCGCCGGGCCGGCCGGCTACACGCTGGTCGACCCGCCCGCCTACACCGACGGGCTGACCGACTACACCTCGTTCATCAGCGAGTTCAAGGCCAAGGACTGCGACTTCTTCACCAACGTGCAGCTGCCGCCCGACTTCAACGTGTTCTGGAAGCAGTCCGCGCAACAGGGCTACAAGCCGAAGTTGGCCACCGTGGCCAAGGTGCTGCTCTTCCCGTCCGACGTGGCCGCGCTCGGCGCGCTGGTCAACAACGTGGCGACGGACGCATGGTGGGCGCCGGGCATGCCGTGGAAGTCCTCGTTCACCGGGCAGACCTGCGCGGAGATCGCCGCCGCGTTCACGGCCGCCACCGGTTCGCAGTGGGTGCAGTCGCTGTCCAACTACAGCCTGTTCGAGGTCGCCTACGCGGCCATGCAAATGGTGAACAACCCGCACGACAAGGCCGAGGTGGCCGCGGCCTTGTTCAAGGTCAACATCGAAGCCCTGGCCGGGAAGCTCGACTGGACCTCGAGCAAGAACCCGGCGCCGGGCGTGGTGGACACTCCGTGCCTCGGCGTGCAGTGGAAGCCCAACTCGAAGTACGGCTGGTCAATGGAGGTCGTCGACAATACGCTGATGCCGGAGGTTCCGCTCACCGCAACGCTCGAGCCGACAAACAAATGACCGTATGACAGACCCGCTCCTCGAACTGGACCACGTGACGAAACGGTTCGGCCGGGTCGTCATCGCCGAGAACCTGTCGTTCGCCGTCGGGCCCGGGGACAAGGTGGGGATCGTGGGGCCGAACGGAGCGGGCAAGACCAGCCTGTTCGGCCTCATCTCCGGCGACCTGTCCCCCGGCGCCGGGACCATCTGCTTCGCCGGGCGCACGGTCACCAAGCTGGACTCGGCGGCGCGGTGCCGGCTCGGCATCGGCCGCACCTACCAGGTGCCGCGGCCGTTCGGGGACATGACCGTGTTCGAGAACGTCCTGGTCGCCGCCCAGCAGGGCGCGGCGCTGCGGCGGCGGGCGAGCTACGCGGCGGCGGCCCAGGCGCTGGAGCGGACGGGCATGACCGGCGAGGCGAACGTGTCCGCCGAGCGGCTCGGCCTGCTGCAGCGCAAGCGGCTGGAACTCGCCCGCGCGCTCGCGTCGGGGCCGAAGCTGCTGCTGCTCGACGAGGTAGCCGGCGGGCTAACCGACCCGGAGGTCGCGCAGCTGGCCGAGATCATCCGCGGGGTGAACGCCGAGGGCGTCGCGGTGATCTGGATCGAGCACGTGGTGCGCGCGCTCACGCCGGTCGTGGACCGGCTGATCTGCCTGGCCAGCGGGACGTTCGTGGGCGACGGAGACCCGGCCACGGTGCTCGCGGACCCGGCGGTGCGCGAGGTCTTCCTCGGCACCGAGGTCACCGCGTCGCTGGCCGCCGGGTCGCTCGAGGCGGGATCGCTCGACGGCCCGGCAGCGCAGTCGGCCGACGGCGAACGGAGCGGCGCGTGAGCACGCCCGGGAACGACGAGGCAGGCGAGGCCGGGAGGACGGCCGGGGACGGGACCGCGGAGGCCGGGAGGACGGCCGGGGACGGGACCGCGGAGGCCGGGAGGACGGCCGGGGACGGG
>JASIGD010000003.1 GCA_030045295.1 Streptosporangiaceae bacterium | reverse complement strand
ACGTGAGCGCCATTGAGCAGGGCGAACCGGACGGCGTTCCATAGCTTGTTGCAGAAGTTTCGCGAGCCCGCCGCCCATTCCTCGCTGATCGCGACGTCGGCGCCCGGGTTGGCGCCGCGGGCGAGGGTGAACCTGGTCGCGTCGGCTCCGAACCTGTCCACCCAGTCCAGCGGGTCCACGGTGTTCCCGCGTGACTTCGACATCTTCTTACCGAACTGGTCGCGGACCAGCCCGTGCAGGGCCACGACGCGGAACGGCACGGCGTCGGCCGGCTCGGCACCGCGCATCGCGTACAGGCCGAACATCATCATCCGCGCGACCCAGAAGAACAGGATGTCGTACCCGGTGACGAGCACGCTGGTCGGGTAGAAGGCACGCAGGTCCGGGGTGTCATCGGGCCAGCCGAGCGTGGAGAACGGCCACAGGGCAGACGAGAACCAGGTGTCAAGCACATCGGGATCCTGGTGCCAGCCTGCTGGCGGCTGCTCGTCCGGGCCAACGCAGCGCACCTCGCCGTCGGGGCCGTAGAAGACCGGGATGCGGTGCCCCCACCAGAGCTGGCGACTGATGCACCAGTCGTGCATGTCATCCACCCAGGCGAAGTACCGCGCGTTCATTTCCGGCGGGTGGAGGCGGACGCGGCCGTCGCGGACCGCGTCGCCGGCGGCCTTGGCCAGCGGGGCGACGCGGACGAACCACTGCAGCGACTGGCGCGGCTCGACGGTGGTGCTGCAGCGGCTGCAGTGGCCGACCGCGTGCAGGTACGGGCGGACCTCGGACACGATCCGGCCCTGCTCGCGGAGCGCGGCCACCACGGCGGGCCGGGCCTCGAACCGGTCCAGTCCCTGGAACGGGCCGTGCGCGGTGATCACGCCGTGCTCGTCCAAGATGGTCAGGCTGGGCAGGTCGTGGCGGCGGCCGATCTCGAAGTCGTTCGGGTCGTGGGCGGGGGTCACCTTGACCGCTCCGGTCCCGAACGACGGGTCGACATGGTCATCGGCGATCACCGGGATGCGCCGACCGGTGAGCGGCAGCTCGACGGTCTTGCCGACCAGGCGGGTATAACGCGCGTCGTCGGGGTGCACCGCCACGGCGGTATCGCCGAGCATCGTTTCCGGTCTCGTGGTGGCGACCACGATCGAGTCGTTCGCCTGGTCTTCGCCAACACCGCCGTAGCGGATGGAGATGAGCTCGCCCTCGTCGTCGCTGTGATCGACCTCGATGTCGGACAGAGCGGTCAGGCACCGAGGGCACCAGTTGATGATGCGTTCAGCCCGGTAGATCAGGCCGTCGTCGAAGAGCTGCTTGAAGATCGTCTGAACGGCGCGGGACAGGCCCTCGTCCATCGTGAAACGCTCGCGCGACCAGTCCACGCTGTCGCCCAGGCGGCGCATCTGGCCCAGGATCTTGCCGCCGGACTCGGCCTTCCACTGCCAGACCCGCTCGACGAAGGCCTCCCGGCCGAGGTCGTGACGGCTCAGGCCCTCCTTGGCCAGCTCACGCTCGACCACGTTCTGGGTGGCGATACCGGCGTGGTCCATGCCGGGCAGCCACAAGGTGTTGTAGCCCTGCATGCGGCGGCGCCTGACCAGCGCGTCTATCAGCGTGTGGTTGAGCGCGTGGCCGATGTGCAGGAAGCCGGTCACGTTCGGCGGCGGGATGACGATGCAGTACGCGGGGGCGGCGGAGTACGCGTCCGCGACAAAGTACCCTGCCTTCTCCCAGCGTTCGTAGCGCGGGCCCTCCACCTCGGACGGCGCGTACTGGGAGGGCAGCTCGATGGGATCGGGTCTGCTCACGACAGGTGAGTCTAGTGCGGTGTTGGCTCCGGGGACGCCTTCGAGAGGCTCGGGCAGACGGCTACCGGCTCTGGACCTCTACGGCCTGCCTGACCTTCAGGGCGTAGGTGGAGGCGCCGGGGTACTTGACCTCCGCCTGGCCGACGACGAACTGGACCTGACCGAAGGTGCTGGCGGTGACCCATACGCACTCGCTGGCATCGGCGCCGCCTGAGTCGTTGTAACCACACATCATCTCGCCGCCGTGCGGACCCGGGCTGACCATGCGAGTGGACTGGAGGTGGGTCTTCTCGAGCTTGATGACCTCTTTCGGGTCGAACCTACCGTCCCAGCCGACGAACCTGATGGCCTGGAAGTCGCTAGCGGACGGGGAACTGACCGCGGTGAGGTCGTACACGGCCACCACTTCGTGCCCTGGGTGACCCGCTCCCTTGGCTTTGATCTCGGCCATGAAGGGAGCCACGTTGGCGGCGGCCGCGCTCGCCCAAATCTTGGTCGCGCCGCCGTTCAGCGGATAAGTGCCGACCCTGGCCGCTTTCGTTAGGACGTAAACAGGCGGCCCGACGGGCGTGGCGCTGGTGGCCGGTGTCGATGAGCCGCTCGCCGAGCTCGTCGTGCCGGTCTTCGTCAGGTGGATGACCAGCAATACGATCAGGGCCGCGCCCAGGGCGCACGCGACCAGGTAGAGGACCATCCGGATCCCGGTAAGCCCCGGCGACCGCTGCCCGGACCGAGGCGGCCCGGAGCGCGACTGGAGACCTGCTGCGACGTCATCGTCGTCGTGCGCCTGCCGGACCGGCTGCCGGGTGCCCGCCTGGGCATACGCGTCCGGCCCGTACTCGCCCTGGCCGTAGGCGGGCTGGCGGTAACCGGGTTGACCGTAGGAATCCTGCGGGTAGCCGCCTTGGGTGCCGTACCCGTCGGGGGGGTAAGAACCCTGGCCGTAACCGTCCTGCTGGTAGCCGGTACCGCCCGGGGCAGCCGTCTGGCTGAAGCTGCTCGGGCCGTAATCCTGCTGGCCGTAGCCTTGCTGGCCGTAACCCTGCTGGTCGTAATCCTGCTGGCCGTAGGCATGCTGGCCGTACCCTTGCTGGCCGTAATCCTGCTGGCTGTAACCTTGCTGGCCGTAACCTTGCTGGCCGTACCCTTGCTGCTCGTAATCCTGCTGGCCGTAGCCTTGCTGGCCGTATTCATGCTGGCCGTAGTCTTGCTGGCCGTATTCATGCCGGCCGTAGCCTTGCTGCTCGTAGCCCCGCTGGCCGTTATCCTGCTGGCCGTAGGCATGCTGGCCGTAATCCTGCTGGCCGTAGCCTTGCTGCTCGTAACCCTGCTGGCCGTAGGCATCCTGACCGGGGGAGTCCTGACGGTAGTCCCGAACCGCGCCGGGCTGCTGCCCGTAGCCCTGGTCGGTGTACTGCTGCTCTGCCCGGCTGGGTCCTGATCCGTAGCCCGCTGCCTGGTCGTAGCCGGCGGATTGATCGTAGCCTTGCGCTTGGTCGTAGCCGGGCAGGCCCCTTCGCCCGGCGCGTAGGATTGCCTCGCCGCCCGGCGCGGCGTGGTAGCCGCCGGTCGGCTGGCTCTGCTGGCTCTGCTGGTAGCCCGGATCGTCCGACCCGGATCCTTCGGGCTCCGCGCCCGAATCCCAGCTGCCTGTGGGAGCATCCCAACCACTCATCTGTGCTCAATTCCCTGTCGCTGTGGACGACGACTGCTTGTCCAGCGTCCGAGATCCCGGCGGTGGCGTAAACCGCGCCGGACCAAGGCAATAAGTGGGAGGCTACACAGGAACGGCAATGATCATGGGCAATACGCCCAAAGTCGACATCGCCTCCGGATGCGGCGATACGTGATGGATCCGCAGGCTAACCTGATGGTATCGAACGGGTATGCGATGGGTCCACAAATCACGCCGACGCGGTCACGCAGCCTGGCGCGGACGAGGACACGTTCGGTGCAAGACGTGCCGGGCAGACTCAGGCGGACTTCTCGCGCGGGGTGCGCCGGGTGACGTCCCTCGGCACGATGGTGGGGTTGACGTTCTCGAGCACGGCTTCTCGGGTGATCACGACCCGCTCCACGTCCTTGCGGCTCGGCACCTCGTACATCACCGACAGGAGCACTTCTTCCATGATCGCGCGCAGCCCCCGGGCGCCGGTACCGCGCAGATTCGCCTGGTCAGCGATGGCTTCCAGCGAGTCGGGCGTGAACTCAAGGTCCACCCCGTCGAGCTCGAACAGCCGCCGGTACTGCTTGACCAGGGCGTTGCGCGGCTCGGTCAGGATCTGGATGAGGGCGTCCCGGTCCAGGTTGTGCACGCTGGTGATGACCGGAAGCCGACCGACGAACTCGGGGATCATGCCAAACTTCAGCAAGTCCTCGGGCATCACGTCGGCAAACTGGTCGGTCGTCGTGTTCGCGTTCCTGACGCGCAGCTTCGCGTTGAATCCCATCCCGTTGTGGCCGGATCGCTGCTCGATGATCTTCTCCAGCCCGGCGAACGCCCCGCCGCAGATGAACAGCACGTTGGTCGTGTCGATCTGGATGAACTCCTGATGCGGGTGCTTGCGCCCGCCCTGCGGCGGGACCGACGCCGTGGTGCCCTCGAGGATCTTCAGCAACGCCTGCTGAACGCCCTCGCCGGAGACGTCGCGGGTAATCGACGGGTTCTCGCTCTTGCGCGCGATCTTGTCGATCTCGTCGATGTAGATGATGCCCGTCTCGGCCTTCTTGACGTCGTAGTCGGCCGCCTGGATCAGCTTGAGCAGGATGTTCTCGACGTCTTCGCCGACGTAGCCGGCCTCGGTCAAGGCGGTCGCGTCGGCGATCGCGAACGGCACGTTCAGCAGCCTGGCCAGCGTCTGGGCGAGGAGCGTCTTGCCCGAGCCGGTAGGTCCGAGCAGCAGGATGTTGGACTTGGCCAGCTCGACGCCCTCGTCGCCCGGCCGGTCATCGCCCGACTGGACCCGCTTGTAGTGGTTGTAGACCGCTACGGACAGGGCTTTCTTCGCCTTGTCTTGACCGATCACGTACGCGTCGAGGAACTCGTAGATCTCCCGCGGCTTGGGCAGGCTGTCCCACCTGAACTCGGCGGGCTCGGCGAGTTCTTCCTCGATGATCTCGTTACAGAGATCTATGCACTCATCACAGATGTACACGCCAGGGCCGGCGATGAGCTTCTTGACCTGCTTTTGACTCTTACCGCAGAACGAGCACTTCAGCAGGTCCCCACCGTCACCGATGCGCGCCACCCAGATACTCCTTTACATGGTGCCGCCGCGACGGCCTCACCGGCCGCCTCCAGCGGACATGTCCCGCGAGGCCGTCATGTGCTTGCATATTGACGGTACCGCCTCCTGGGCTCCGATGGACACCATCAAACCCCTCAGCGGCCCGGTAGGGAAGAGCTGAATCCCTCCCGGTAAGGATGACACTACCTCGACTGCGCGCTCCGTGCCGCGCTTGATCATGGTCAGGACCTCGTCGATGATGCCGTACTCCTTGGCCTCGTCGGCGGTGAGAAACTTGTCCCGCTCAATGTCGCGGCGGATCGTTTCCTCTTCCTTGCCGGTGTGTCGGGCCAGGATCACCTCCATCGCCGAGCGCATCCGCAGGATCTCGCGGGCCTGGATCTCCATGTCGGTGGACTGGCCGTATCCGCCCTCAGTGGCCGGCTGGTGGATGAGGATGCGGGAGTTCGGCAGCGCCATCCGCTTGCCCTTGGTTCCCGCGGCGAGCAGCACGGCAGCCGCGGAGGCCGCTTGGCCGATGCAGCAGGTGGTGATGTCCGGCTGGATGAACTGCATCGTGTCGTAGATCGCCATCATCGACGTCATCGACCCACCGGGCGAGTTGATGTACATCGTGATGTCGCGATCGGGGTCGATGGCCTCGAGGGTGAGCAACTGGGCCATGACGTCGTTCGCTGAGGCGTCGTCGATCTGGACGCCTAGAAAGATGATCCGCTCCTCGAAAAGCTTGTTGTACGGGTTCATTTCCTTGATCCCGTACGAGGTCCGCTCCACGAAGGACGGCAGCACGTACCTTGACTGCGGGGCCAGCAGCGCTGACTGAGGGCTCCGCGAGCTGGGCTCGTTCACGTTCGGCTCCTTAGCTCCGGATTGGTTGATCAGGCTCTGCTGATTCATTCTCTGCCTGCATCAGGACACGACGCCGTCGGTGGGCACCTCGACAGCACTGCGGATCACCTGGTCGACGAAGCCGTACTCCTTGGCCTCCTCGGCGGTGAACCAGCGGTCGCGGTCCGCGTCCTTCTCGATCTGCTCGATCGGCTGTCCGGTGTGGTAGGCGGTGCGCTCGAACAGCGTGCGCTTGATGTACAGCATCTGCTCGGCCTGGATCCTGATGTCAGACGCGGTGCCGCCGATGCCGCCGGACGGCTGGTGCATCAGGATCTGCGCGTGCGGCAGCGCGTACCTCTTGCCCGGCGCGCCCGCGGTCAGCAGGAACTGGCCCATCGACGCGGCCATTCCCATCGCGTAGGTGGCGATGTCGTTGGGCACGTACTGCATGACGTCGTAGATGGCCATCCCCGCGTAGACCGAGCCGCCCGGGGAGTTGATGTAGATGCTGATGTCACGCTTCTCGTCTTCGGCGGCGAGCAGCACCAGCTCGGCGCAGATCCGGTTGGCGATGTCGTCGTCTACCTGCTGGCCGAGGAAGATGATGCGGTGCCGCAGCAGCCGCTGGAACAACTGGTCCCCGAACGGCAGGACAGGGGGCTCCGCCGCCGCCACGATGGACGGCGGCGTGGGGGTCCACAGGGGCTGAGTCACACTTACTCACCTGCTCCGCTCACATCTGGTGTCGTTGACAGGAACATAACGCCGGCGCGTAGGCCGATCGTCCCGCGCAGCGTCCTGTTCGCTACCGGCGCACGGAGTTGCGCTGCGCAGGGCCTACGGCCCGATTTCCGGCCACATCGCCGGCCACAAACGACGCCGTTGTTGGAGGCGGGGTTCCCGAGGAGGCGGGCGGTCAAGACTCGTCTGCGTCCGATTCGCCCGCTTCGGCCGTGACCTCGGCGTCGTCGTCAGCGTCAGCGTCAGCCGCGGCCTCGGACGCATCATCAGACCCCACGGGCGCGTTAAGAGCGGCCTTGATGTCGACCTCGTGGCCGGACTGGTCGGTTACCTTGACGCGCTCGGCGATCAGGTTCATGGCCTTGGCGCGCAGCACCTCGCCGGCCACCTCCGGCAGCCGACCACCGTCGGCGAGTTGCTGAGCCAGACGCTCGGGCGCGACGCCCATCTGCTCGGCCTGCCGGGTGACGTAGGCAGACAGGTCAGCCTGATCCACGGTGAGTTCTTCCTCGCGGGCTACCTGGTCGAGGACCAGGGTGACCTTGACCGCGCGGCGGGCCCGCTGCTCCAGGTCGGCCTCGAACTGCTCCTCGGTCTGGTTCGACATCTCCAGGTAACTGTCCAAGGTGGCGCCCGCCCGGTCGAGCTGCTGCAATATCGAGTCCCTGTTCTGCTTGACCTCGTCCTGGACCACGCTTTCCGGCAGCGGGATGTCGATCTTGTCGAGCACCGCGTTCAGGGCGCGCTCGCGCGCCTGGATCACCTGCTGCGTGCTCTTCATCCGCTCCAGCTGGGCCCGGGTATCGGCCCGCAGCTCGCCGAGCGTGTCGAACTCGCTGGCCAGCTGCGCAAAGTCGTCGTCCAGGCCGGGCATTTCCTTGACCTTGACACTGTGCACGGTGACGGTCACGTCGGCCTCGCGGCCGGCGAACTCACCTCCGGCCAGCTCCGACCGGAAGGCCGCAGACTCCCCCGCGGTCATGCCGGTCAGCGCCTCGTCCAGCCCGTCCAGCAGGGATTCGCTGCCGACCTGATAGGACAGGCCGCTGGCCTGCGCGTCCTCGACGGGCTTGCCGTCCGCCGAGGCGGACAGGTCGATCGATACGTAGTCGCCGGCCTCGACCGGGCGCTGCACGGCCTTCAGCGAGGCGAACCGTTCCTGCAGCGAGGCCAGATACTCGGCGACCTCGTCCGGGCTGACAAGCGTGTCATCGACGGTGACGGCGAGGCTGGAAAGGTCGGGCAGCTCGAACTTCGGCCGGACGTCGACCTCAACGGTAAAGGTCAGATCCTTGCCGTCGTCGAGGCTGGTGATTTCCACATCAGGCTGGCCCAGGGCGTAGACGTCGCCTTCGGCCACCGCCTTCGCGTACAGATCGGGTAGCGCGTCGTTGACGGCCTGGCTGAGCACGACATCCCGGCCGACTCGACGGTCGATGACGGGCGGCGGCACGCGGCCCGGCCGGAAGCCCGGGATGCGGACCTGACGGGCGACCTCACGGTAGGCCTTGTCGAGGCTGGGCTTCAGCTCATCGAACGGCACTTCAACGCTGAGCCGGACGCGGGTCGGGCTCAGCTCTTCGACGTCAGTCTTCACGTCGGCGTCACTCCGGGGTTTCGGATTGTAACTCAGCGCTGGATCGCTGAGAAGCCTAAGCCGTCAGTCTAGGGCTAACGAACACGCACTACGCGAACCGGCGGCGGCTCGTGATCACGTCGGCGCTCATCCCCGATCAGCAGGTTCAGTATCCAGCTAACCAGCCCCACGATGATCGCGCCCCAGAAGGCCGGCCAGAACCCCGTAATGTGGAACGGCAGGTCCAGGTCCCCCGCGATCCCGCTGACCAGCCAGAGCAGCAGGCCATTCACGACCAGGGCGGCCAGCCCGAGCGTGAGCACGTAGAACGCGCACCCGACGACCTTGATCAGCGGCTTGAGCGTGGCGTTGATGAGGCCGAAGATCAGGGCGACAGCCAAGAGCGTGCCCACCTTCGACCAGGTACTCCCGGCGAGCAGCTCGATCCCGGAAACCGCCCAGGTCGCGACCCCCAGAGCCGCGGCCGAGACGAGCACCCGAAGCAGGAATCTCATGACTTCAGATATTACTCGACTTTGGGGCGCGTCTGCCCGGTTATTTCGCGAGCTCGGATCCTGCTGGATCTCCTCGGAAGAGGCGACGGTAGGCGTTGGGGGTGGTGCCGCGCCAGGCTCGGAAGTGGTGGCGCAGGGCAGTGGCGTTGCCGAAGCCGGCGTGGTCCGCGATGGCGTCCACGGTCTCGTCGGTCTCCTCGAGCAACTGCTGCGCCAGCAAGATGCGCTGCCCGATGAGCCAGCGCTGCGGCGTCGTTCCCGTGTCCTGCACGAACCGCCGGGCGAAGGTCCGCTCAGACATGTTCGCGCGCGCCGCGAGCTGGCGGACGGTGAGGGTCTGGTCGAGGTGGGCGCTCAGCCATTCGAGCAGGTCCCGGAGTGAGCCGTCGCAGGAGGGGGCGACGGGCTGCTCAACGTATTGCGCCTGGCCGCCGTCGCGATGGGGCGGCACCACCATGCGCCGCGCAATCCCGTTGGCAACCCGCGAGCCCTGCTCCTTCCTGACCAGGTAGAGGCAGGCGTCGATGCCGGCCGCCGTGCCGGCGCTGGTGATCACCGGGTCGTCGTCAACGTAGAGGACATCGGGATCGACCTTGGCTTCGGGGTACCGGCGGGCCAGCTCGGGCGCGTTGCGCCAGTGAGTGGTGCAGCGCCGGCCATCGAGCAGGCCGGCCTCGCCCAGGATGAAGGCCCCGCTGCAGACGCTCAGCACGCGGACGCCGCGATCGACCGCCCGCCGGAGCGCCTCATGCAGGTCGTCGGGAAACTGACGAGCCGCGCCGCGCGCGCGGGCGCGCTGATCCGCATCGAGGCTCAGGCGCTGGTCGCTGACTGCGGGCAGGGCGATCAGATCCGCTTCTTCCAGCCGCTCCAGGCCGTGGGAGGGATAGATGGTGAAGTCGAGCGCGCGCAGCGGGGCCGGCTCGCCGGCGACCACGGCGAAGTCGTAGCGCGGCAGCCCGTCGTCCGACCGGTCGACGCCGAAGACCTCGCAGACGGTGCCGAACTCGAACGGCAGGAAGCCGTTGACGAGCACGACGGCGACGTTACGCAGCATGGCCGGCCGAAGACCGAGGGACGCGGGCGGTGGCGCAATCGGCCATGGTCACGAGTATGCCAGATGCTTTGGCAGGATGTCTTCTAACCGGGGCGTTACTGCCACGGCACGCCGGCATCCGGGCTGGCCCGCAGGACAGGGGTCATTCCCCGCGCGGGGCGAGAAGCGGGCGCACAGCTGTCACCGCGGCCCGTTCGGGAAAGATAAAAATAACTAGGAGGCCGGGCGGCAACCGGCGAGGACGGAGAGCGGGCGGGCCATCGGAGAAGGCACAGGGCGGGCGACCGGCGAGGACAGGAGCCTGGCGCTGATCAAGACGCGGGCGGCGGCGGTCCGGGCGGCGGTGATACCGGACTGGCTGGCCGAGGTGGTACGGCCGCGCGCGGCTCCGCCGCCGTGGCCGGACATGATCCGCGCGGCGTTCGCCATCTGCGTGCCGCTCTCGGTGGGCTTCGCCGTGGGCAACGACACGCTCGGCGTCTTGCCCGCCATGGGCGGACTGCTCGGCACGGTGGCCGACACCGGCGGCTCGCACGTGTACCGGGTCAAGCGCGTCAGCTACGCGGCGCTGTGCGGCGGCGCGGTGGGACTCGCGATCGGGTCGGTGATACACGGGCACGGCTGGCTCGCCGTGGTGGCTCTCGTCGTGGTCGCGGGCGTATCCGGCGTGCTCACCACGCTCGGTGACATCGGCTCCGCGGTCGGGATGCAACTGCTCGTCTACGCGACCCTCGCCACCGGGCCGCTCGGGGCGCAGCGGCCGGTCTGGCACACGGTGGTGGGCTTCTTGGTCGGGGTGGCCTGGGCGCTCGCCCTGATCCTGCCCGGCTGGCTGCTGTCGCCGTACGGCGAGGAACAGCGCGACGTCGCCGCGGTGTACCTGGCGCTGGCCGCGGCGCTGCGCTCGATCGGCAGCGACCGCCTGACCTCCGCGCGGCAGGCCCTGACCGCCGCGCTCAATACCGCCTATGACACGCTGCTGCAGGCCAGGACCACCGCGACCGGCCAGAGCGGGCAGGCGGTGCGCCTCGTCGCCGTGCTGAACGCGAGCCACCTGATGGCCGAGGCCGCGGCGGCGCTCAGCGCGGCGGGAAGCCGGCCGCCGCCGCAGGTCATCGTCACCGTGGAGCGGCTGGCGGACTCGATCAGGAACGGCACGCCGCCGCCGACGATCCCGATGCCCTGGGATGAGAGCCCGGGTACGCTCGCGCTGCGGGACGGCCTGGCCGGCGCGGCCCGGGTGCTGTCGGGGGACTGGTCGCCGGAGCATCGCACGCGCGAAGGGCTCCGTGACAGGCGGCCCGACCGGAGGTGGGCGGCCAGGCTCGGCGAGCGGCTCGCCCGGACGTTCGGTGAGCTGGCCGGGGCGTTCGGCGGCGGGACGCTCAGCCGCACGTTCACGATCCGGCTGATGATCTGCATCGGCGCGGCCGGCGTGGTGACCGAGGTGTTGCCGCTGCAACGGTCCTACTGGGTGCCCCTGACGGTCGCCATCGTGCTCAGGCCGGACTTCGGCTCGGTGTTCGCACGAGCCCTGCAGCGAGGCATCGGGACGGTCGTGGGGGCGGTCATCGGCGCGGCGCTGCTGGTGCTGATGCACGGGACCTGGCTGCTGATCCCGTTCGCGGTGCTGGCTGCGCTGCTGCCGTACGGGCGGAGCAAGAACTACGGGCTGTTCTCCACGTTCCTCACTCCGCTGGTGGTGCTGCTGATCGACCTGCTCGTCCCGGTCGGCTGGCGACTCGCCGAGGACCGGCTGATCGACACGCTGCTCGGCTGCGTGATCGTGCTGCTGGTCGGCTATGCGCCGTGGCCGATGAGCTGGCAGGCCCATCTGCCCAGCAAGTTCGCCGCGACGATCAGGGATGTGTCCAGGTACCTGAAGCAAGCACCCGTCGCCGCGCTGCCGGACCGGATCCGGCTGCGGCGCCAGGTCCGGCGATCCCTGTCCGACCTGCGTGCCGAGTTCGAGCGAACCATGGCCGAGCCGTGGTCCGTCAGCCGCCGCGCCACCGCCTGGTGGCCGGCCCTGGTCGGTCTGGACCGGGTAGTGGACGCGGTGACGGCCACGGCGGTGGCTGTCAGCCACGGGGCACCCGCCCCCTCCCCCGGCGCCGTGCAGCAGCTTACGTCGGTCCTGGACAAGATGGCCGACGCG
>JASIGD010000103.1 GCA_030045295.1 Streptosporangiaceae bacterium | reverse complement strand
CCGCTGCTGATGCGCCGGGCCCTTGAGTACGTCAAGGCCTTCGACGGGGTGATCGCCCAGCACGCGCAGGACCCGCGGCTTACCGAGGGCGCGCAGCTGAACGAGGGTGAGGTATCGGGCCGCCTCGGCCTGGCCGGCTGGCCGGCCGTGGCCGAGGAGGCGATCATCGCGCGCGACTGCCTGCTCGCCGCGCACGTGGGCTCCGCGCTGCACGTTTGCCATGTCTCGACCGCGGGGTCGGCGGAGATCATCCGCTGGGCGAAGTCCAAGGGATGGCCGGTCACGGCCGAGGTCACGCCGCACCACTTGCTGCTGACCGATGAGTGCGCGGTTGGCTACGACCCCATCTTCAAGGTCAACCCGCCGCTGCGTACCGCGGTCGACGTAGCCGAGCTCAGGCGTGCGCTCGCCGACGGCACCATCGACTGCGTGGCGACCGACCACGCTCCGCACCCGGTGGAGGCCAAGGAAACCGAGTGGTCGCAGGCCGCCTTCGGCATGACCGGGCTCGAGACGGCGATCCGCGTCGTGCAACAGGCCATGGTCGACACCGGGATGCTTGACTGGCACGGCGTCGCCGACCGGATGTCCGTCCGTCCGGCCAGGATCGGCCGGCTGGCCGGGCACGGGGGCCCGCTCGCGGTCGGCCGTCCCGCCAACCTCACCCTGTACGATCCGGCCGCGCCCGCCGAGGTAGTAGGACCCGGCGTGTCCAAGAGCAGCAACACGCCGTTCGGCGGGATGGAACTGCCCGGGCGCGTGGTGGCGACCTTCTTGCGCGGCACTCCCACCGTGCTCGACGGAAAGCTAACCTGAATGCCGGCCGAAACCGGGCCGGGCGCGCCCCCTCGGGGCGGCACCGCGCTGCTGGTGCTCGAGGACGGCATGACACTGCACGGCTCCGCCTTCGGCGCGCCAGGCGAGGCATTCGGCGAGATGGTCTTCAACACCGGCATGACCGGGTACCAGGAGACCCTGACCGATCCTTCCTACTGCCGCCAGATCGTGGCGATGACCGCGCCGCACATCGGCAACACCGGCGTTAACGACGCCGATCCCGAGTCCGGCCGGGTGTGGGTCAGCGGATACGTGGTCCGGGAGCCCGCCAGGATCGCGTCGAACTGGCGGGCGCGCGGGGACCTCGACGCCTACCTCCGCGCCGAAGGCGTCCCCTGTATCGCCGTCCGCGGCACCAGGGCACTGACCAGGCGGGTGCGCGAGCAAGGGGCGATGCGCGCGGCGATCAGCACGGTCGAGACCGACCCAGCCCGGCTGCTCGACCGCGTGCTGGCCAGCCCGCAGATGGCCGGAGCCGACCTCGCTCGGGTGGTGAGCACCCCGGAGCCCTACGTCGTCCGCCCGTCGGGCCAGGTCAGGTACCGCGTGGTAGCCGTCGACCTCGGCATCAAGTCCGCCACGCCGCGCAACCTGGCCGCCAGGGGCTGCGAGGTCCTTGTGGTTCCGGCCACCTCCAGCGCCGGCGAGATCCTGGCCGCCTCACCGGACGGAGTGTTCTTCAGCAATGGCCCCGGTGACCCGGCGGCGGCCACCTACGCGGTAGACGCGATGCGCGGAGTGCTGGGCGCCGGGCTGCCCGTCTTCGGCATCTGCCTGGGCAGCCAGATCCTCGCCCTGGCCCTCGGCTTGCGCACCTACAAGCTGAGGTACGGGCACCGCGGCGTGAACCAGCCGGTCATGGACCTTGCTACCGGCCGCGTCTACATCACCAGTCACAATCACGGTTTCGCCGCCGCCCTCCCGGCCAGAACAGACCATCCCGGGAACGCGCGCGTGTCCGCGGAAGCCTCCGGCCCCCGCCAGCCCCCCGCTGCCGGGCCAGCCACTGCAGTCGCCCGGGTCACCTGGTCGCACGTGCCGCCTCAGCCACTTCAGCCATTCGAGACACCTTTCGGCCCGGCCGTGGTCAGCCACGTCAACCTCAACGACGGCGTGGTGGAGGGACTGCGCCTGCTCCAGCGCCCGGTATTCAGCGTGCAGTACCACCCCGAGGCCGCCCCCGGCCCGCACGACGCCGCTGACCACTTCGATCGCTTCTGCGACCTGCTGGAGCGTGCCCGATGAGGCGGCACGTCCCCATGAGCCACGACAATCCCGGCCGTGACCAGTTTCCGTGGAGCATTTGGCCGTCACGGAAGGCCCGGGCGCCTGCAGGCCCCCGGGCCTTCCGTAGAACCCGAATCTTCCGTGATCGTCCGCGATCTTCTGCGAGCGGGCGAAAGCGCGGGGGCGAGAGCGCGGGGGCGAGCCGTGCCGCGTCGTGAGGATCTGAAATCGGTGCTGGTCATCGGGTCCGGGCCGATCGTCATCGGGCAGGGCTGCGAGTTCGATTACTCGGGTACCCAGGCCTGCCGGGTACTGAAGCAGGAGGGGATCAGGGTCGGTCTGGTCAACTCCAACCCGGCCACGATCATGACCGACCCCGAGTTCGCCGACGCCACGTACGTGGAGCCGATCACCGCCGACACGCTGGAGAAGGTCATCGCGATCCAGCGCCCGGACGCGGTGCTCCCCACGCTGGGCGGGCAGACCGCGCTGAACGCCGCCGTCGCGCTGCATGAGTCCGGCGTCCTGCGGCGGTTCGGCGTCGAGCTGATCGGCGCCAACATCGACTCGATCAGGGCCGGCGAGGACCGCGAGCGCTTCAAGGAGATCGTCACCGGCCTGGGTGCCGAGGTCCCGGCCAGCCGTATCTGCCGCGACCTGGACGAGTGCTTCGCCGCGGTGGCCGGCGGTGAGGCGAACGAGCCGCTGGGCTACCCCGTGGTGGTCCGGCCGTCGTTCACCCTCGGCGGCGCCGGGTCCGGCATCGCCCGGGACGAGGCGGGTCTGCGCCGCATCGCCGGGGCCGGGCTGGACGCGAGTCCCACGCACGAGGTCCTGCTCGAGGAGAGCATCCTCGGCTGGAAGGAGTTCGAGCTCGAGCTGATGCGGGATTCCGCGGACAACGTGGTGGTCGTCTGCTCGATCGAGAACATCGACCCGATGGGCGTGCATACCGGTGATTCGGTCACCGTCGCCCCGGCCATGACGCTCACGGACCGCGAGTACCAGCGGATGCGCGACACCGCGATCGCGATCATGCGCGCGGTGGGCGTGGAGGCCGGCGGCTGCAACATTCAGTTCGCCGTGGAGCCGCGCACCGGCCGCATGGTCGTGATCGAGATGAACCCGCGGGTGTCCCGCTCGTCCGCGCTTGCCTCCAAGGCCACCGGCTTCCCCATCGCCAAGATCGCCGCGCGGCTCGCCATCGGCTACACCCTCGACGAGATCCCCAATGACATCACCGGGCAGACCCCGGCCTGTTTCGAGCCGGCGCTGGACTACGTGGTGGTCAAGGTGCCCAGGTTCGCGTTCGAGAAGTTCCCCGGCGCCGATCCCGCGCTCACCACCCACATGAAGAGCGTCGGGGAGGCCATGGCCATCGGCCGCAGCTTCCCCGAAGCCCTGCAGAAGGCGCTGCGTTCGCTGGAGAGCAACCACGGTTCGTTCGGGTGGAAAAATGCGCCGGGGGACGCGGCGAGTTTGCTGCGTGACTGCGCGACCCCGCACGACGGGAGGCTCGCCACCATCCATCAGGCGCTCCGTGCCGGTGCCAGCGTGGCGGACGTGGTCAAAGTGACGGGGATTGATCCCTGGTTCATTGACCAGGTCCTGCGCATCGAGGAGGTGGCAGGGCAGGTCGCCGCGGTTCCCGCCCTCGACGCGCAGACGCTGCGCGCGGCCAAGCAGACCGGGTTGTCCGACGCGCAGATCGCCGACCTCCGCGGCACCACCGAAACCGTGGTGCGGGAGATCCGCCGGGGACTGGGCGTGCGGCCCGTCTACCACGCGGTGGACACGTGCGCCGCGGAATTCGCCGCGCGTACCCCCTACCTGTACTCGACGTACGACGACGAGAGCGAGGTGCCGGACGGCAGCACGCCCAAGGTGATCATCCTCGGCAGCGGGCCGAACCGCATCGGCCAGGGCATCGAGTTCGACTACGCCTGCGTGCACGCGTCATTCGCGCTGGCCGAAGCGGGTTACGAGACGGTGATGGTCAACTGCAACCCGGAGACGGTCTCCACCGACTACGACACCTCGGGTCGGCTGTACTTCGAGCCGCTCACCCTCGAAGACGTGCTCGAGGTGGTGCACGCCGAGCAGGCTAGCGGTCCCGTCAAGGGCGTGATCGTGCAGCTCGGCGGTCAGACGCCGCTCGGGCTGGCGCGGGCGCTCGAGGCTGCCCGCGTCCCGGTGGTCGGCACCTCGTCCGAGTCGATACACCTGGCCGAGGACCGCGCTGCCTTCGCCCGGGTGCTAGAGGAAGCCGGGCTGACCGCGCCGAGGTACGGGACCGCTACCTCCCAGGAGGCCGCGGTCCACATCGCGCACGAGATCGGGTACCCGGTCCTGGTACGGCCCTCATACGTGCTCGGCGGGCGCGGCATGGAGATCGTCTACGACGACGCCACGCTGCGGTCCTACGTGTCCAGGGCCACCGAGGTGAGCCCCGGCCACCCGGTGCTGATCGACAGGTTCCTCGACGACGCGATCGAGATCGACGTGGACGCGCTCTACGACGGGTCGGAGCTGTACCTCGGCGGGGTGATGGAGCACATCGAGGAGGCCGGCATCCACTCCGGCGACTCCGCCTGCGCGCTGCCGCCGATCACCGTTGGGCGCGGCGACATCGCGCGGATCCGCGCGGCCACCACGGCGATCGCCGCCGGGGTCGGCGTGCGGGGGCTGCTGAACGTGCAGTACGCGCTGGCCGGGGGCGTGCTGTACGTGCTGGAGGCCAACCCGCGGGCCTCGCGCACGGTGCCGTTCGTCTCCAAGGCCACGGCGGTGCCGCTGGCCAAGGCCGCGGCCCGGATCATGCTCGGCGCCACCATCGCCGAGCTCCGCGCGGCCGGGCTGCTGCAGGCCACCGGTGACGGCGGCACGCTGCCTCTGGACGCGCCGGTCGCGGTCAAGGAGGCGGTTCTGCCGTTCGGCCGGTTCCGCGATCCGGCCGGCCAGGGCGTGGACACCGTACTCGGCCCGGAGATGCGCTCGACCGGCGAGGTGATGGGCATCGACGCGGTGTTCGGCACGGCGTACGCGAAGTCCCAGGCCGCGGTCTACGGGTCGCTGCCGACCAAGGGACGGGTGTTCGTGTCAGTGGCCGACCGGGACAAGCGGTCGATGATACTCCCGGTTAAGCGCCTGGCCGACCTGGGCTTCGAGATCTGGGCCACGGACGGAACGGCAGAGGTGCTGCGCCGCAACGGGGTTCGTGCCAAGATCGTGCGAAAGCACGGCGACGGCCCCGGTCCTGCCGGCGAGCCGACCGTGGTGACGCGGATCCTCGCAGGCGAGGTGGACCTGATCGTGAACACGCCGTTCGGCAGTCCCGGGCGGTCCGGCCCGCGCCTTGACGGCTACGAGATCCGCACCGCCGCGGTCCGCCGCGGCATCCCGTGCGTCACCACGGCGGCAGGCCTCGCCGCGGCGGTGCAGGGAATCGAGGCCACCATCCGCGGCGAGGTCGGCGTGCGGTCGTTGCAGGAGCACGCCGAGCTGCTCGAGGGGGCTGCCAGGAGGGGCGTCCTCCCGGATCAGCGCCGTGAGTGAGGCGGCCGTGGCGCCGATCCAGGTACGCGCCACCGTGCTGACGGTGCGGCGCGTGGACGCCTACCACGCGCTCACGCTCGTCGCCCCGGCCATCGCGGCCCGGTTCCGGCCCGGCCAGTTCATCACGGTCGCCGTGGGCGGCCCGCAGACCTCGATGCTGGCCCGGCGGGCGTTCGCGGTTCACGACGTCCGGCCCGATCACGGCGGTACCGTTGAATTCGTGTTCGAAGTCCTGGGACCCGGTACCCGGTGGCTGGCCGGGCTGCGCGCCAGGGAGGCGCTCGACGCCGCCGGGCCGCTCGGCAGGCCGTTCTCGCTGCCGAAGGACCCGTCCAGCTGCCTGCTGCTGGGCGTGGGGTACGGCAGCGCGCCGCTGTTCGCGCTCGCCGCGCGGCTTCGGGAGCGCGGCTGCCGCGTCGATTTCCTGCTCGGTGCGCCAAGCGCGGACCGGGTCTTCGGCGCGCTGACCGCCAGGCGGTCCGGGCGAAGCGCGACCGTGACCACCTCCGACGGCTCGTTCGGCGCCCGCGGCGCGGTCACTGACCTGCTGGAGCAGGTCATCCGCGAGGCTCGCACGGAGGTGGTCTACGCCAGCGCGCCGGTGCCCGTGCTGGGCGAGGTGACCGCGCTCGCGGGCAAGTACGACATCCCGGTGCAGGCGTCGGTCGACCTGGCCATGGCCTGCGGGATCGGGGTCTGCATGGGATGCGTGCTGCCCGTCGCCGGCACCGACGGGATCACCCGGATGCTGCGCTCGTGCGTGGACGGCCCGGTCTTCCGCGGTGATCTGGTCCGCTGGGACGACGTGGGCACGATCCCGTTCGACGCGCTCGGCGCGCCCGGCTGGCCCCCCGCGAAGGGTGCCCAAGGGGGGTCCGGGGGGACGGGTCCGCCCGGAGGAAACAGTTTGGAAGGGGTCGTCCCCCCCGGACTGGCAGGTCATCATGCCGGCTGACATGCGGGCCAGGCTCGGCCAGCTGGAACTGCCCAACCCGGTGCTCGCCGCGGCGGGCTGCGCGGGCGCAGGACGCGAGCTGGCCCGGTTCGTCGACGTCGCCCGGGTCGGGGCGGTGATCAGCAAGTCGATCATGACCGAACCGCGGACGGGCAATCCCGCGCCGCGCCTGGCCGAGACGCCGAGCGGGCTGCTGAACTCGGCCGGCTTGCCGGGCCCGGGCATCGAC
>JASIGD010000102.1 GCA_030045295.1 Streptosporangiaceae bacterium | reverse complement strand
GTCGCGCGGCGTTTCTCCTGGCCAGTGCGGTGCGTGGATCGTAGCATGACTGCCGGTAAGGGCCTGACGGCTATCGGCGGGACGGGACAAGACCACGAATACGCGCACACGTGTGCCCGGCCTGGATGGAGTACGGGCGCTGGCCGTGCTCGCCGTCATGGGCTTCCATGAGGGCGCGTCGGAGTTTTCGGGCGGCTTCCTCGGCGTCGACGTCTTCTTCGTGCTCAGCGGGTTCTTGATCACCGACCTGCTGGTCGTTCAGTATGACCGGCTGGGCCGACTAGACCTTAAGAACTTCTGGGCCAGGAGAGCCAGACGCCTGCTACCGCCGCTGGCGGTGATGCTGGTCGTCGTCACTGCCGCCGCGACCGTGATCGAGCCGAACCAAGAAGCCTCGCTGCGTCTGGCGCTGCTCGCTGCGGCCACGTACACGAGCAACTGGTACCAGATTCTGCATCACGTTTCTTATTTCGCGTCGTTCGGGCCTTTGCCGCCTCTAGATCACCTCTGGTCGCTCGCCATCGAGGAGCAGTTCTACTTGATCTGGCCGCTCATCTTGTGGTTTGTCATCCTCAGGCTGAACGGTCGGCGTGCGAGGGTTACGGCAGCGTTGATCGGCGCGGCGCTGTCCGCGGTAGCGATGGCGCTGGAGTACACGCCGGGCAATCCCTCTCTTGTCTACTACGGCACGGACACGCACGCGTTCGCGCTGCTGATCGGTGCCGCGCTGGCCCTGGCCTTCCCGCTGGCGACCTTGGCCTCGATTTCGGCCGCGCAAATGAGGCGCCTGGACGCCGCCGGCGTCGTCGGGCTCGCCGTCCTGGCGTGGGCCGCCGGCCATTTCACGGGCACCGACTCCGCCGTCTACCCGGTTGGCCTGATCCTCGCCGCGGTGGGCGCGGCAGGCCTGGTCGCCGCGGCCTCGAGCAACGGCGTCATCGCGGCTATGACCGGCCTGCCTCCGCTTCGCTGGCTCGGGATCCGCTCCTACGGGGTTTACCTGTGGCACTGGCCGGTGATTGCGCTCGCCGGCGCCCTGGTGGGCTCCGGGCGGACATCCCCGTGGCTATGGCTCCTGGAGACTTGCGCGGCGATCACACTGGCCTGCGTGTCGTGGCGGTTCATCGAGACGCCGATCTTGAAGAACGGGTTCCGCGCCACCTGCCGCCGGTGGTGGCGACTGCTCATTGACGAGAGCCTTCGGCCGATTGGCGCGCACAGGCATGTCGTGCCGACGGCAGTGGCCACGGCCGCGCTGGTCGCCGTCGCGGTGGCCGGCTACGGCATGGTACGGCCGTCACAACCCGTCGCCCCGACCGGACTGCTGCGGCAGGTCGCCGAGGGTCAGCGGATCGGTACGGCATCACGCGCGGCCCACCCGCCGAAACCCGAGCCGGTCGCGGCCGATCCCCAGGCGTCGCCCGCACCGACGCCGGCATGCCCCCAGACGCGAGCGGGGAAGGTGTCCGGCTGGCAAGTCACGGCGGTCGGCGACTCGGTCATGGTCGCCTCAACGGCGGCGCTGGAGTCGGTCCTGCCCGGCATCTACATTGACGCGCAGGTTGGCAGGCAGATGGCGACCGGGCTGGCTGTGATACAGAGCCTGGCCGCGAGCGGCGAGCTCCGCCGTTACGTGGTCGTCGGCCTCGGCACCAACGGCACCGTCACGGCCGCGCAGATTCGCCAGTTGCGTCGCATCATCGGCCGGAACCGCGACCTGATCCTCATCAACACCTTCGGGCCGATGTCGTGGGAGCCTCAGGTCAACGCCGTACTCGCCGCCGCTGCCCGGCACGGATCGCACGTGGTCCTCGCCAACTGGCGCCAGGCCATCGCGCACCGTACCTACCTACTCTGGCCGGACGGGATCCACCCGCAGCCCTCCGGGGCCAAGCTTTACGCGCGTGTCGTGCTCGCCGCCCTGCAGGCCGAGCTGCCGCGAGTCCCGGCGCCGGCCTGCGGTCGGCCAGTCGGTCGCCTGCACAGCGATGGTCCGGCGTAGCCCAGGTTCTCACCGGTCTTTCCAATTCCTCAGCCCGCGCGCGCACGGCGCGTCATCCCTGGACAGGAATGAACCGGCGCGCGTGCCACCTCACGAGCCGGACTGGCTGGTGCCGACGCCGTAGCGGAGTCCGTCCACGATGAGCGCCACCATGCGCTGGCTGTAGGCGACTCCCTCATCCGCCCAGGGCACCGACAAGGTGGCGACGGCGTGCAGGAGGTGCCTTGGGCTGATGTCGGCGCGGATCTCACCGGTCGCAGTCGCGGCTTCGAGCAGCGACCCGAGGGCGGACCCGAGGCGCTGGTAAAAGTAGTCAGGCAGGGCGTCAAAGGCCGGATCGCCGGAGTGAAGGGCCGCGGCGAGGCCGCGTTTGGTCGCGAGGAACTCCGTATACCGGCGGAGCCAGTTCGCGAGTGCCGCGCCCGGTTCGTGCGCAGCGGCCAGCGCCGACGCCGCCTCGGCGCAGGCGTCGATCTCGCGCTGAAGCACGGCCTTGACCAGGTCCGAGCGCTGCGGAAAGTGCCGGTACAAAGTTCCGACTCCGACGCCGGCCAGGTCGGCAATCTCCTTCGCCGGCGCGTCCACGCCCGAGGTGGCGAAGACGGCCTTCGCCGCCTCGAGCAGGGAGCCGACGTTTCGCCGCGCGTCGGCGCGCATCCGGCGCGGCGCTGGTCCGGGTGCGTCCGGGGCCGCGGAGCCGGCCGGGTCGGCTCCGGCTGGCGTCGTGTTCTCCGTCACGGCGCTCCTTCAACTTGCCTTCCGCAGAAGCTTTCCGTATAGTTCCGGAAAGGCGTTCCGGTTAAATTCAGGGTAAGGCAAACAGGACGCCCGTACGTCTCGCCCGCAACCCCAGGAGCCCGTATGCAGTACCGCACCCTCGGGCGGACCGGCATCAAGGTCAGCCCCTACGCGCTCGGCGCACTGGCGCTCGGCACGTCCATCGGCAACCCCGACCACGACGACTCGGTGCGCATCATCCACAAGGCGCTGGACGCGGGGATCAACTTCATCGATACCGCGGACGCGTACGGCGAGTCCGAAGTGGTCGTGGGCAAGGCGCTGAAGGGGCGCCGCGACAGCGTCGTCCTCGCGACCAAGTTCAGCCGGCCGACAGATGACGATCCCAACCACCAGGGAACCTCGCGGCGCTGGATCATGACCGCGGCAGAGAACTCGCTGCGCCGCCTGCAGACCGATTACATCGACCTCTACCAGGTCCACCGGCCGGACCCCGGCACCGACATCGAGGAAACGCTCTCGGCGCTCTCGGACCTGATCCACAGCGGCAAAGTCCGCGCGATCGGGGCGTCGCAGACCCCCGCGTCGGACATCGTCGAGGCCCAGTGGACTGCCGAGCGGCGCGGCCTGCAACGGTTCCGCACCGAGCAGCCGCCTTACTCGATCCTCAGCCGCGGCGTCGAACGCGAGGTGCTGCCCATCGCGCAACGCTACGGGATGGGCATCCTCGTGTGGGGACCCCTCGCACAGGGCATGCTCACCGGCCGCATCCGCAAAGGCCAGCAGACCGACCTGCGCCGCGCGGCCCTTTTCAAGGCTTTCAGCGACGAGCGCCGCCTTGACGCCGTCGAGCGGCTTATCCCGCTCGCCGAGAAGGCGGGCCTGCCGATGACGCACCTGGCGATAGCATTCGCCATCGCCCATCCCGGGGTGACCAGCGCGATCATCGGGCCGCACACGATGGAGCAGCTCGACGACCTGCTCGCCGGCGCCAGCGTCACGCTAACCGACGAGATCCTCGACCGGATCGACGAGATCGTCCCGCCCGGCACCGACGTCGGCACGCTCGACCAGGCGTACCTGCCCCCGGCGCTGCTGAACTCGAGCCTGCGCCGCCGGGCCGCCGGCGAACGCGCCGCCGCCTGACAGCATCCCCCGGCGCGCGGCTACCGGCCCTGCGCCCAGACCAATAACCATCTAATGAGCCGACTCGTTAATTCGGCCGCAGGAGCCCGAGCCATTCACGTGTCCCTACCCGCCAGATATCTGTCAATCGACTGATTTACACCTGGATCCTGATGGATTCTTCAGAGATGACATGCGCGCGGAGCTTGATGCATCACCTGAGTTGGCCGACGCAAACAAGAAGCCGCACGCCCGCCGCCGCGGGGATAACCCGTTTGCCATGTCGACGAAGCGGCTGTAATGACTCTGGAACGCCACGGTCACGGTCGCGGTCGGGCCGTTCCTATGTTTGGCCACGATGAAATCCGCCTCCCCTGCCCGCGGCGATTCCTTCTCATAGGCATCCTCGCGGTGCAGAAGGATCACAACATCTGAATCCTGCTCAATGCTGCCCGATTCACGCAAATCAGACAAGAGGGGTCTCTTGTCCGTGCGCTGTTCGGGGCCGCGGTTGAGCTGGGACAACGCGACAACCGGAACACCGAGTTCCTTTGCCAGCAATTTGAGCGACCGTGAGAGTTCGGAGACTTCCTGCTGGCGGTTCTCCACGCGCTTAGGCGAGGACATCAGCTGCAGATAGTCGATGATGACGAATTTCAGGTCATGCCGCTGCTTGAGCCGACGGCACTTGGCTCTGATCTCCATCAGCGACATGTTCGGCGAGTCGTCGATGAACAGGGGCGCGTTGGCCACCTCGCTCATCCGCCGGGCCAGCCGGGTCCAGTCGTCGTCGTTCATCTGCCCGGTCCGCATCGTCTGCAGGGGCACTCGCGCCTCGGCCGACAGCAGCCGCATCGTGATCTCGGTCCGCCCCATCTCCAGGCTGAACAGCACCGTAGGTATGTCGTGCTTGATGGAAGCGGCGCGAGCGAAATCCAGCGCCAAGGTGGAATTGTGCGTTGGAATCATGGAACGACCGGCCAGGTACATCTGATCAGAACTGTCTACCTGCACGCAGCGAACAGGGACGCTGTCTACTGGACGCGCGGCCGTGATAAATCGCTGGCGTGTCCGCGGCGTCGTTTCCCGCGGCCGGCGGTCCTGGTGAGTGGCTCGCTTCCGTTCCAGCCGGAAGACATCATCGGTCGTGGTAAAGGTAACCGTGTACGCGATGGGGGAGGCAGCGGTTGCGCCACTGACACGCTTCTCTGACCAGCCACACCGGTATCCGAGCGATACAACCAGTTCGCGCACGTCGGTAGCCAGCCTGAAAGAGGTGGCCGCGAATTGAACTGAGCCTGCCGGGGTCACCGCGCCGTCGCTATCCAACAATCCAGCCAGGAGAGCGCGACGCTGTTCTTCTGAGGCCCGCAGGTATTGTGCCGGGACGTGCTTATTGCCGAGTACCCCCAGGCTGCGGAGGATCGCCTGTACGGTTCCGTGGTGATCATGGCAGGCTCGGCATCGCCTGAGCCCGCTCGAAGGCCGTCCACGGTCAGACTGGGTGGCCCCGTCGCCGAGCCAGATGCCGAGAGTGTAGGGCGGGAGCGGGAGGTCTTTAGTCGCCAGCACAATCGGTTTAGCGACGGCGACTGCATGGTTGAGGCGTCCGTCCGCTGGGTCGCGCAATGTACCCGCGATCTGTGCGGTCGTCACTTTGTCTTTGTGCTTGGCAGTGGCAGCTGCGTTCTTAGGCCGATCCGCCAGCTCGCTCATTGCTGCGAGCAAAGCTTGTCTCGAAGAGTACGCCGGGTCCTTCCCAACGTAAGACCTGCTTAGTCCCGCGGCAGCCAAGGAAATTCTTTCGCCGGCCAATCCGACCCCGCGCCCGGCCGTGTGCATTACGTTTTTGAACTCAGATCCGACCGTGATCGGCAACTCAGCGGCCGTAATGCAACGGTCCGGTTCCGCCTGGGCCGCTTGATCCGCGGCGCGCAGGCGCAGTCTTGACTCCCTGGTCCAGTACCACGCAGGCCGGATCTCCGCGCGCTGCCGGCGCGCCGCCCGCGTGGACGTTCTCCATTCATGTTCGGCATCGGCAGTGATGCCCGTACCGTCGTCGAACTCCACCTCGTAGCAGGGACGACCGCACATGACCTCGGTCGCCGCGACCACGCGCGTCGGCTGGCCGTCCGCGCCGATCAGGTACTCGCCGACCTGGACCTGGCCCATAGTGGTCCAGCCCGTCGGCGTCGGCAGTGGGGTGTCGAGCGCCAGCGCCTTGCCTACCGCGGGCCGGGCGGCGATCACTATCATCTGGCCCGGGTGGAGGCCGTTGGTGAGGGCGTCCAGGTCGGCGAACCCGGTCGGGACGCCGGTGAGCACCCCGCTGCGGCTGCCGATCGCCTCGATCTCGTCCAGCGCGCCGGGCATGATCTCGGCCAGGGAATGGTAGTCCTCGCTCGTGCGGCGCTCGGTGACGGCGTACACCTCGGCCTGGGCCCGGTCCACCAGCTCGTCGGCGTCGGCGTCACCGGCGTAGCCGAACTGCACGATCCTGGTGCCCGCCTCGACCAGGCGACGCAGGATCGCGCGCTCCCTGACGATGCGCGCGTAGTAGCCGGCGTTGGCGGCGGTCGGCACCGAGGCGATGAGCGTATGCAGGTACGGTCCGCCTCCGACCCGGGCGATCTCGCCGCGCCTGGTGAGCTCGTTGGCGACCGTGATGGCATCGGCCGGCTCGCCCCGGCTGTACAGGTCGAGTATTGCCTCATGGATCAGCTGGTGCGCCGGCCGGTAGTGGTCGACCGACCGGATCATCTCTATCACGTCTGAGATGGCGTCCTTGGAGAGCAGCATCCCGCCCAGGACGCACTGCTCCGCGGCGACGTCGTGCGGTGGGGTCCGCTCGAAGTCGTCGCTCCTGGGAGCGATCTCGGTGACGCTCACCTGCCCCAGCCTCCCCGTGAGTGAACGCGGTACGAACGCGGTCCTGCTTTCGCCTGACACTGTTGTAACCGATGGCTCTGACATTTTCCGGCTCGACGCGCGCAGCACCAAGCCGCCCGGTGGAGGACCGTGGGGACAAGATGTGCAGACACGCCGACCACGTTGTGCGCAGCCTGGGGAAATAACTGTGGAAATGGCGCGGCGGGAATAAGGCCATAGGACGGCTAGCTGGGTGAATGCGATCCACCGGTTGTGCGGAAGAAAAACCTCACGGGCATTTTTCGGCCGGAAAAATCCACAGCCGCTATCCACAGCGGCGTGATCGCGAGGCTATGTTCGGCGGCCGTGCAGAAGCACGTGCACGAGGCCGGCAGGGCTGCTATCATCCGATCGTGTGTTCGACTGAGGATGCCGCGCTCAGGCGTGTGGCCGAGGCCATCGACCGGCTCGAGGCCGACCGCAGGGTCACGGATACGGCCGACCTGGAGGCACGGGTGGCCGCCATCTGGTCGATGGTCAGCGACATCGACCCTGAGCTCGCCAGGCTCGTATCGGGCTACCGCGACCAGCGGCACCGGGTCCGCCCGCCGGGCGGGGATGAGCGTTCCGCCGACTAGCTGGCGACGATCTCGATGTCGACCGGAGCGCTGAGCTCGGGGTGCAGCCTGACGCGGACCTGGTGCGAACCGAGGGTCTTGATCGGGTCGCGGACCTCGATACGCCGCCGGTCGAGTTCGGGGCCGCCCGCCTCGCGCACTGCGGCGGCGATGTCGGCGGGCCCGACCGAGCCGAACAGCCTGCCGCTGCCGCCCGCGCGCCGGCGCATCTGCACGTGCAGCCCCTCGAGCCGCGCCGCCACGGCCTTCGCGTCCTCCAGGCCGCGGATCTCCCGGGCCGACCTGGCCCGCTTGATCAGCTCGATCTGCTTCTCCGCGCCGCGGCTCCAGTGCATCGCGAGGCCGCGCGGAATCAGGTAGTTGCGGCCGTAGCCGCTGGCCACGTCCACCACGTCGCCGGGTGCGCCCAGGCCGCTCACCTCTTGGGTGAGGATGAGCTTCATCGGGGTACGACTCATCTGCCTGACTCCCTCAGCGTGCCGTGCTCGTGTACGGCAGCAGCGCCATCTCGCGAGCGTTCTTTATCGCGGTCGCGACATCCCGCTGATGGCGCGTGCAGTTACCCGTCACTCGCCTGGCCCGGATCTTTCCGCGGTCCGAGATGTACTTGCGGAGCAAGGCGGTGTCCTTGTAATCGACGTACGCGACTCGCTCCTGGCAGAACACGCATACCTTTTTCTTCGGCTTGCGTATTGCTGGCTTGGCCATCGTGGTGCTCCTTAGCAGAGCCCCGCTCTCAGCGGGGATGGTCGGTTCCTTATTATCCGTCTGGTTAGAATGGCGGCTCGTCGGAGTAGCCGCCCGGACTGTCGCTGGCCCACGGGTCGGACTCCGCGCCGCCGTGGCCGCCCGAGCTGCCTTGGCCGGACGGCCTGCCGCCGCCGGACGGCCCGGCACCGCCCTGGCTGCCGTAGCCGCCATTCCCGCCGGACCGGGCGACCCGGTTCACCTTGGCCGACGCGTTCCGCAGCGAGGGCCCCACGTCGTCCACCTCGATCTCGTAGACGGTGCGCTTCTCGCCTTCCCTGGTCTCATACGACCGCTGCCGCAGCCGCCCCGAGACGATCACCCGCATGCCGCGCTGCAGGCTCTCCGCGACGTTCTCCGCCGC
>JASIGD010000101.1 GCA_030045295.1 Streptosporangiaceae bacterium | reverse complement strand
GACTGGTCGTTAACCGCGAGTACGGCTCCGACACCCCAGTCGCGCATGATCCGCGCGGCTTCGCCGACGGTCTGGTGGTAGTCCACCCCGATGGGACCCGGCGTCATCAGGTCGCGCACCCTGGCGTCCATGACGTGCCTCCTGCAGTTTGTGGATACGGTTCGCGTCTTTATGCGCTGCCAGCCGAGCGCGGCCCTAAACAGCCCAGCGCGGAGGGAAGCAGGCTCACGGGGGCCGATGCGAGCTGCGGCCATGACGGGGCTCAGCGGCGGCCGAGCAGCCGGTCGAGCGCGCGCCCGACCTCGTCGGCCAGGTCGGTGTCGGTTCTGGCCGGCGCCCCGACGGCGGCGTCGCCGCCGACGGGGATGAGGCTGGCCTCCGGCTCCCGGACCAGGCCGCAGTCCAGGCATTCGACTTGGCCCAGCCGCCGGATCAGGTGGGCGCTGTGGCATCCGGCACAGTGCTCCAGGTCGGCGGTCCAGTCGCCGGATTCCTGGCAGGCCGGGCAGACGAGCACCAGCTGCTCCCGCGCCACCCCGCGCCGCCAGGGACTCTTGCCTCGCTCCGGGTCCGTCTGCCGCACCCCGCAGCGGTAACACGGCACTCCCCCAGGCCTCCCTACCTAAGCGCGCTAGCCGAGTGCGGCGAGCGCCTTGGAATACTCGGCCAGGTCGCGCGCCTGCGGGATCGGGTTGACCACCTTCCACCGCACGACGCCCTCCTTGTCGATGATGAACGTGCCCCGGGTCGCGATGCCGCGCTCGGGGTCGAACACACCGTACAGCTTCGCGACCGTCCCGTGCGGCCAGAAGTCAGACAGCAGCTCGAAGGTGAAGTGCTCGGCGTCGGACCAGGCGCGGTGGGCGTAGGTGGAGTCTACGGACACCGTGAGCAGCTCGACATCATCGCGGGACACCTCGGGAAACTCGTCGCGAAGCGCGCACAGCTCGCCCGTGCATACGCCGCTGAACGCCAGCGGGTAGAAAACCAGCACGACGTTCTTGACGCCGCGGAAGCTGGACAGCCGCACGGGCGTGCCGTGCTGGTCGGTCAGCTCGAAATCAGGCGCCTGATCGCCTACCTCAACCGCCATGCCTGAGTCCTTTCGCTGGATTCGGGGGAAGGGGGCCGGGGAACGCCGGCCACGGTCCAAGTCTGCCACCTGGCCGCCGGCGTGGAACCACCGGCCGTTCGGGATAAAAATGGGGCGAACCGACGGTCAGCTGCGCGCGTACGGCACCCGGACGCCGGCTTACCTGCGCGCCTTCGGCGCCACCAAACGCGTGCCCGACCAGTCACGAGCCGCGCTCACGCTCGAGGTCTGCGACAGCCCGGCGGTCGGCGCAGCCTCCCCGATGTCGCTCGGCTCGACATGGCCTGACCTGCCCGCCTTCGGCGTGAGCAGCCAGATGTACCCCCCGTCGGCCAGCGGCGTGAGGGCGTCGACCAGCGCGTCAACGAGGTCGCCGTCCCCGTCCCGCCACCACAGCAGGACCACGTCGACCACGTCGTCGTAGTCCTCGTCGACCAGCTCCACGCCGTCCATCTGGGTGATCGCGCCGCGCAGCTGCTCGTCGCAATCATCGTCGTAGCCGATCTCCTGCACCACCTGGCCCGGCTTGATGCCGAGCCGCTCGGCCTGGCCGCGTTCGTCCTGCGCCTGGCCCGCGGTCGCGCTCACTGACGTCCTCCTTGGATCCCTCCCCGCAGCGCCGCGCGCCTGCTGGACGCCCAGCCCGAACCGGGCCAGGCCCCGACGGCGGCGTCCGCGTCAGCACTCTTGTTGGGACAGTTCACACTGGGTCGGCCCGGCGCGCAAGTGGCAATCGGCTCAGCCAGGCAAACCGCCGCCATAAATTGACCTGCGCGCCCCGTCGCCCGGCCTTTCGAGCCGGTTCTCATCACGTAAGGTAACGGCGGAATCCGCTCTTGGCGAAACCGGCCCCCGATGGCTGCTTCCTGGGGTATCGGAGGCGCCGCTCGCGGTAGGCGGCGGTTACCGTCGAGTAGAGATGCGTTACGGGCCGGTTCGTACGACGATTGGTCTGGACAACACATCGAAGATTCTGCACATGCGGCCGAACAGCCGCCCGATTACTGCGGAAGGCGAGGCTACCCCGTGGCTTCCGGACGTCAGCGGTACTCCATCATCAGCGACGGGCTTCCGACCCAGCTGCCCGACATCGACCCGGACGAGACTCGCGAATGGATCGAGTCGTTCGACACCGTGGTCCGGACCAGGGGCCGGACCCGCGCCAGGTACGTGATGCTCAGCCTGCTCGAGCGGGCGCGCGAGCAGCAGGTCGGCGTGCCCGGCCTGCGCAGCACCGACTACATCAACACGATCCCGCCCGAGCGCGAACCCTGGTTCCCGGGCGACGAGCACGTCGAGCGGCGGATCAGGGCTTACATCAGGTGGAACGCCGCGGTCATGGTCTCCCGGGCCAATCGCCCGGGCCTGGGAGTGGGCGGGCACATCGCGACCTATGCTTCTGCGGCGTCGTTGTATGAGGTGGGGTTCAACCACTTCTTCCGGGGCAAGGACCACGGTGAATCCGGGGACCAGGTGTTCATTCAAGGGCACGCGGCGCCGGGCATCTACGCGCGGGCCTTCCTCGAGGGCAGGCTGACCGAGGACCAGCTCAACGGGTTCCGGCAGGAGCTGTCGCACCCCGGTGGCGGGCTGCCGTCCTACCCGCACCCGCGGCTGATGCCGGACTTCTGGGAGTTCCCCACGGTGTCGATGGGGCTCGGCGCGATCAACTCCATCTACCAGGCCAGGTTCAACAGGTACCTGCTGGCCCGCGAGCTGCACGACACCTCGCGGTCGCACGTGTGGGCCTTCCTCGGCGACGGCGAGATGGACGAGCCGGAGGCGCTCGGCGCGATCGGCCTGGCCGCGCGCGAGGAGCTGGACAACCTCACCTTCGTCATCAACGCCAACCTGCAGCGGCTGGACGGCCCGGTGCGCGGCAACGGCAAGATCATCCAGGAACTCGAGGCCTTCTTCCGCGGCGCGGGCTGGAATGTCATCAAGGTCATCTGGGGCCGCGACTGGGACCCGCTGCTGGCCCAGGACACCGACGGCGTGCTGGTCAACAAGATGAACACCACGCCGGACGGGCAGTTCCAGACCTACAGCGTCGAGTCGGGCGAGTACATCAGGGAGCACTTCTTCGGCGACGACCCGCGGCTGCGCGCGATGGTCGAGCACCTGTCCGACGACGAGCTGCGGACCCTGTCCCGGGGCGGGCACGACTACCGCAAGGTGTACGCGGCGTTCAAGGCCGCCCGCGAGCACGTCGGCCAGCCCACGGTGATCCTCACCCACACGATCAAGGGCTGGACGCTGGGCAAGGACTTCGAAGCGCGCAACGCCACGCACCAGATGAAGAAGCTCACCGTGGCCGAGCTGAAGGAGTTCAGGGACCGGCTGTACCTGCCGATCCCGGACGCGGCGCTCGAAGCCGAGCTGCCGCCCTACTACCACCCCGGCGAAGACTCCGACGAGATCCAGTACATGCGCGAGCGGCGGGCCGCCCTCGGCGGGGTGCTCCCGCGGCGGGTGGTCCGGGCCAAGTCGCTGACCTTGCCCGGAGATTCGCTCTACGACGAGCTGCGCAAGGGCTCGGGCAAGCAGGCGGTGGCCACCACGATGGCGTTCGTCCGGCTGCTCAAGGAGCTGATGAAGGACTCGGCCATCGGGGACCGGTTCGTCCCGGTGATTCCGGACGAGGCCCGGACGTTCGGCATGGACTCGCTGTTCCCGACGGCGAAGATCTACTCCCCGCACGGCCAGACCTACGAGGCGGTCGACCGCAACCTGCTGCTGTCCTACAAGGAGTCGGAGAAGGGCCAGATCCTGCACGAGGGCATCAGCGAGGCCGGCGCGATGGGCTCGGTGATCGCGGCGGGGACCTCGTACGCCACCCACGGCACGCACATGATCCCGGTGTACGTGTTCTACTCGATGTTCGGCTGGCAGCGGACCGGTGACCAGATGTGGGCGCTCGGCGACCAGCTCGGCCGGGGGTTCCTGCTCGGGGCGACGGCGGGCCGGACGACGCTGACCGGCGAGGGGCTGCAGCACAACGACGGCCACTCGATGCTGCTCGCCTCGGTGAGCGAGGCGTGCGTGTCCTA
>JASIGD010000013.1 GCA_030045295.1 Streptosporangiaceae bacterium | reverse complement strand
CACCCCGGACCCGTCGCGCTTGCCCACCGGGTCCGGCAGGTCGACCGGCCGGCCCGAATCGGTGGCGCCCACCGCCGGAGCCGGGCCGGCCCAGGCCATGATCAGCACGTCCTCGCCCTTGAGGAACCGGTGGCAGCGCACCCCGCCGGTCGCCCGGCCCTTGCCGGGGAATTCGTGCAGCGGGGTCACCTTCACGCTGGCGGCCGCCGTCCCGGGCAGGGCCCCGGCGCGGCCCGCGACCGTGACCACCACGGCTGGGGAGTAGGTACCTGGCGGACCGGCCGGCGTCCCGGCCGCCGCGGCCGCATCCGCCGCGCCGAACCAGACCACCGACGCGCCAGAAGACAGCCGGACGCCGGCCATGCCGCCCGCCGCCCGGCCCTGCGGGCGCACCGAGGCCGCCGGGAAGTGCAGCAGCTGCGCGTCGGACGTGATGAACACCAGCTCGTCCGATTCGCCGGAGAGCTGCGCGGCGCCGACCACCCTGTCGGCTGGCCGCAAGGAGATCAGCTCGAACTCGTCCCGGTTCTGCGGGTAATCGGGCAGCACCCGCTTGACCACGCCGTCGGCGGTGCCCAGCGCGATACCAGCACCCGGCGTATCAACGCAGGCGAGCCCGGCCACCGTCTCGCCCCGCTCCAGCACGGCGAACTCGCCGGCCGGCGTGCCGCCCGCCAGCGAGACCGCGCCCGCCCCCGGCGGCAGCCCCGGCAGCTCGAGCACGTTCACCTTGACCAGCCGCCCGGCCGACGTCACCACCCCGATCGTGCCGCGGGCCGTGGCCCGGACCGCCGAGGTGATCACGTCATGCGCCGCGCGAGTCAGGTCCCCGACGGCTGGAACCAGCGCCCGTTCGGGGGAAATACCCGAAGGACCTGCGGCATCCGCACCCCCGACGGCCACCCGTGCCACCAGGCCGGTCGCCGACATCAGCACCGCGCACGGGTCGTCGGCGACCTCCAGCGGGACCGCCGCCACGCCGACCGCCTCGGCATCTGATTCGAGCAGGACCGTGCGGCGCGGGGTGCCGAACTTCCTCGCCACCTCGGCCAGCTCGTCGCCGACCACCTCGCGCAGCAGCGCCTCCGACTCCAGGATCGACGTCAGCGAGGCGATGTCCGCGCGCAGCGCGTCCTGCTCGCGCTCGAGCTCCAGCCGGTCATAACGCGTCAGCCTGCGCAGCGGCGTGTCCAGGATGTACTGCGCCTGGATCTCCGACAGGTCGAAGATCGCGATCAGCCGGTCCCGCGCCGCCGCCGCGTTGTCGCTGGACCTGATGACCTGGATCACCTCGTCGATGTTGACCAGCGCGACCAGCAGGCCGTCGACCAGATGCAGCCTCTCGGCGCGCTTGCGGCGGCGGTACTCGGTGCGTCGCCTGGTCACCTCGAGGCGGTGCGCGACGTAGATCTCCAGCAGCTCCCGAAGGCCCAGCACCCGGGGCTGGCCGTCCACCAGGGCGACGTTGTTGATGCCGAAGGTCTCCTCCATCGGCGTCAGCCGGTACAGCTCGGCCAGCACGGCGTCAGGGTTGAACCCGGCCCGGACCTCGATGACCAGGTGCAGGCCGCGCTGCCGGTCGGTGAGATCCTTCAGGTCGGCGATGCCGTTGAGCTTCTTGGCCTGGACCAGGTCCTTGATGCGCGCGATGACCTTTTCCGGGCCGACGGCGTAGGGGAGCTCGGTGACCACGATGCCGGAGCGCCGGGGGGTGATCTGCTCGACCCTGGCCGCCGCTCGGGTGCGGAAGATGCCGCGGCCGGTCTCGTACGCTTCCCGGATGCCCTCCAGCCCGACGATCCGCCCGCCGGTGGGCAGGTCCGGGCCCGGTACGAAGCGCATCAGCGAATCCAGCGACGCGTCCGGATGCCGCAGCAGGTGCCGCGCCGCCGCGATGACCTCGCCCACGTTATGCGGCGCCATGTTCGTGGCCATGCCCACCGCGATGCCGGCCGTGCCGTTCACCAGCAGGTTGGGGATCCCCGCGGGCAGCACGTCGGGCTGCTGCTCGCTGCCGTCGTAGTTCGGGATGAACTCGACGGTGTCCTCGTCGATGGAGGCGACCATTTCCAGCGCGGCCGCGGTCAGCCGCGCCTCGGTGTACCGCATCGCGGCCGGGTCGTCGTCCCCGCCCAGGCTGCCGAAGTTCCCGTGGCCGTCCACCAGCGGCAGCCGCATCGCCCACGGCTGGGCCATCCGGACCAGCGCGTCGTAGATCGCCGAGTCGCCGTGCGGGTGCAGCCGGCCCATCACCTCGCCGACCACCCGGGCGCACTTGACGTGGGCCCGGTCCGGGCGCAGCCCCATCTCGTTCATCTGGTACAAGATCCTGCGCTGCACCGGCTTCAGGCCGTCCCGCGCGTCCGGGAGCGCCCGGGAGTAGATGACGCTGTAGGCGTATTCGAGGTAGCTGGCGCGCATCTCCTCGGCCACGTCGATGTCAACGATGTTCTCTTCGAATTCGTCCGGGGGCGTGGTAGAACCCCCGCTTCTTCGCGCTGCCATGACGCCCATTCTGCCCTGTCGCTGAGCGTTCCGCGCGCGAGTCCGCCCGTCGGCGCGCCGAGCCCCGCCCGCTAGCCGCCGCCCGGCGGATCAGCAAGGGGCACGTTGCGCCAACGAGCCCCTCAGGTGGGGCACGTTGCGCCAACGAGCCCCATGAAGCAGC
>JASIGD010000100.1 GCA_030045295.1 Streptosporangiaceae bacterium | reverse complement strand
CTGACCGAATTCGCGGTCCGCGGCATCAACCTGACCACCATCCAGTCGCGGCCAACCGGCGACCGGCTCGGCCAGTACTACTTCTTCATCGACTGCGAGGGGCACGTCGACGACGCGCGCGTGGGCGAGGCGCTGATGGGGCTGCGCCGGGTGAGCGCCGAGGTGCATTTTCTCGGCAGCTACGCCCGGTGCGACGGTACTGCCACGCAGGTCCGGCCGGGCACCTCCGACGCCGAGTTCGCGGCGGCCGCCGCCTGGCTGGGACGGCTGCGTTTCGGCCGCCCGTAGGGCGCTGCCACCCTGAGCGGCTGACGCCTTCCGGCGGCGAGCACCACGGCCCGTTCCGAAAAAAAGGGTCTGTCACAGGTACTGGCCCGTGCGGGGCTGCTGCCCCTGCTCGGCCGGCGGCGTCATCCCCGGCGGGAGCGCGCGGCGCATCTGCTCGAGCTGCGCCCTGGCCGCCATCTGCTGGGCGAACAGCGTGGTCTGGATGCCGTGGAACAGGCCCTCCAGCCAGCCGACCAGCTGGGCCTGGGCGACGCGCAGCTCGGCCTCGCTCGGCACCTCGTCGTCGGTGAACGGCAGCGACAGCCGTTCCAGCTCACTGACCAGCTCGGGGGCGAGCCCGTCTTCGAGTTCCTTGACGGAGCTCTGGTGAATCTCCTTCAGCCTGGCCCTGCTCTTCTCGTCCAGGGGGGCCGCCTTGACCTCTTCCAGCAGCTGCCTGATCATGCTGCCGATCCGCATGACCTTGGCCGGCTGCTCGACCATCTCGGTGACCGGGCGCTCGTGCTCGCCGCCCTCGCCCGGCTGGCTGCCCGCCATGGCGAGACCGTCGGGACCCACCACGAGGACCTGCGGGTGATCATCTGGTTGTGGGTTGTTCATGCCCCTAGTCTGTCCGATCGGCGGGGCCGCCGCGGCACGCGGGGTCATTCGGGCAGGAGCAGGATCTTGCCGATGTGCTCGCCGGCGGCCATCACCCGGTGCGCCCGGGCCGCCTGCGACATGGGCAGCTCCCTGTCGATGACGGCGATGACCTTCCCGGCGTCGATCAGCGGCCACACGTGGTCGCGGACGGCCGCCACCACCGCGGCCTTCTCGTCAGCGGGCCGCGCGCGCAGCGTCGTCGCGTACACGCTCGCCCGCTTGGCCTGCAAGACGCCGAGGTCGAGTTCGGCCCGGCTGCCGCCCTGCCGGCCGATGACGACCAGGCGGCCGCCGGTGGCCAGCGCGTCCAGGTTACGGCCCAGGTAGCTCGCGCCCATGATGTCGAGGATGACGTCCGCTCCCGCGCCGCCGGTGGCATCCCGCACCGCCGCCACGAAGTCCTCGGTGCGGTAGTTGACGGCTACGTCGGCGCCGAGCTCGCGGCAGCGCGCCAGCTTCTGCGGCGATCCCGCGGTGCAGGCCACCCGGGCGCCGAAGGCCTTGGCCAGCTGGATCGCCATCGTGCCGATCCCGCTGCTGCCGCCGTGCACGAGGAACATCTCGCCGTCGGCCAGCCTGGCCAGCTGGAAGACGTTGGCGTATACGGTGCACGCGGTCTCCGGGAACGCAGCCGCCGTGCTCACGTCCACGTTCCGGGGAACGGGCAGGACCTGCCCTTCGGGTACCGGGACCTGTTCCGCGTAGCCACCGCCGGACAGCAGCGCGCATACGTCGTCACCGGGCCGCCAGCTCGTCACGCCCTCGCCGACCGCCCGTACGCGGCCCGCGCACTCCAGGCCCGGATACGGCGGCGCGCCGGGCGGCGGCGGGTAGAGGCCCTGTCGCTGCATCAGGTCCGCGCGGTTGACGCCGGCCGCGGCAGTCTCGATGATCACATCCCCGGGTCCGGGGACCGGGTCGGGCACGTCTTGCCACTGCAGGACCTCGGGCCCGCCGGGCTCGGTGATCACGACGGCGCGCATGTGCGTCTCCTTTGTTCGGCGCCCGGCCGGTGCCGTGTCCGGCGCAGCGCCGGCCTGTCGCCGGCTAGCATTGGCAACTCAGTGCGACCAATCAAGTGCAATGGGTATCGAAATCGCGCGGAATATGTCTTACGCTCGGATTGATGCACGAACCCTGCCCGCATGCGCCGCTCATGAGGACCGAGGGGGACGACCGTGACCCCGAATAACGATACGCCCCAGACGTTCGGCGCCGGCTCGCGGCGAGATGCGGTCTTCGACCCTGAGCGGCACGACCAGGCCGAGACCGAGGTACGCGCCGGGACCGGCGTCGCCGATAATCCCGACGGCTCGCCGGACAGGCACGAGGCTGGCCAGGCGACTGAGGCGAAGTCCTATCCGCCGCCCGGCCCGGCCTCGTTCTCGTTCGCCTATCCGCAGGGTCCGGCCGCCTCCTCCGCCGAACAAGATCGCCCGGTCTTCCCGGCGGCGGATGAGTGGGCGGGGCGGGGCGGGCGAGCTCAGCCCGACGCAGGCGGCGCCGCCTACCCGCGGCCATCGCCGGGTCTTCGGGAGCCGGAGTATCCCGATGAATGGGGGTATCCGCAGGCACCGGGCTACCGGGAGTGGCCAGGGTACCCGGCGGGACCGGGGTATCCGCAGCAGGCGGTATATCCGCGGGGAGCCGGGTATGCTCCGCCGCACGACTACCCCGGTCCGGGAGAACCGGGGTACCCGGCCGGACTCGGCCGCGCGCCGGACCCGGGTTATCCGCAAGACGCCGGGTACCCGCAGGACACGTGGGCCGGGCCGGCCCCGGGTGGCGCCGAGGACGCGGGTTACGGGCCTGACCCGGGGTACGCACGCGATGCCGACCCAGTGCCGCCGATGGAGCCCCTGCCCGCGCTGGCCGGGCGAGTGCCGCTGCAGCGGAGCGCGCCGGGCCTGAGTTCAGCCGATCCCGGCTACGAGCCGGAAACCTCGGACAGCCTGACCGCGGAGTCGCTGCTGCACGGCAAGCGGCCCGTCCCCGGGTCGGGCTGGCGTCGCGGCGTCTACCGCCTGACCGGCGGCCTGCTCCGGTTCGGCGAGTCCGCCGCTGACGCGCGCCGCCGTGATCTCGTCAACCGGGTCAGGACTCCGGTCGCGGGCGGCCATCACCGGGTGGCGGTACTGAGCCTCAAGGGCGGGGTGGGCAAGACCACCACCGCGATCGGGCTGGGGGCGACGCTCGCCACGCTGCGCGGCGACCGGGTGATAGCCGTCGACGCGAACCCGGACCGCGGCACCCTCTCGGACAAGGTCCGCCTGGAGACCGCCGCGACGGTCAGGGACCTGCTGAACGAACGGGGTCAGATCGGCCGCTACGCGGACGTACGGGCGTTCACCTCGCAGGCGCCGAGCCGGCTTGAGGTGCTTGCTTCCGACCGCGACCCCGGAGCCTCGGTGGCCTTCGGCGCCGATGATTACCGTGACGCGGCCGGGGTGCTCGAGCACTTCTACTCGATCTGCCTCACCGACTGCGGGACAGGCCTGCTGCATTCGGCCATGGCCGGGGTGCTCCGGCTCGCCGACCAGATCGTGGTGGTCAGCTCGCCGTCCGTGGACGGCGCGCGAAGCGCCAGCGCCACCCTTGACTGGCTGGAGGCCCACAACTGCGAGGACCTGGTGCGCAACGGCGTCGTGGTGCTCTCGACCGTACGGCCGAAGAGCAAGAGCACCGTCGACCTGGACCGGCTCGAGCATCACTTCGCTTCCCGGTGCCGGGCCGTGGCCCGGATTCCCTACGATCCCCATCTGGAAGAAGGCGCCGAGGTCGAGCTCGAACTGCTGAGCGCCGAGACGGCCGACGCGTACCTGACCCTGGCCGCGCTCGTGGGCGACGGGCTGGCTTGGCCGCGCGGGCTGACTTACCGATCCGCGTTACGTAGGCTGGTGCCGCACAGGAGGGCTCGCCTAGTGGCCGATGGCGATGGTCTTGAAAACCATTGTGGCGGCAACGTCACCGTGGGTTCGAATCCCACGCCCTCCGCTCCTACCTCCGAAGACAAGCCCTGACCTGGGCTTATTCCCGTGAATCTCGTGTCGCAGGACCGCCACTGACCGCAGCCAACTGCCGCCATTTGCCGCTGGCCGCGGGATACACGCGGGATGGATCTTGAAGCGTTCCCCCGGGTCCGCCGCGGGCAGGGATGTCCAAACCGCCGGTGGCCCGCTTACGTGACGGCAGCCGCTGGGCTGGATACCGGGCAGGTTCGGGTCTTGCATGATCATTTCCATGACCATCAGCTCTGGACCTGGGATCGCTCGGGCTGCCCGGCGTCCGCATCATCCGCCGCGTCCTCTTCGGCGGCAGCGTAGTTCGACAAGCCGAGCAGGTAGCCAAAGCCCGTGACCGCGAGGATGACCACGAACGGCCACCACCAGGCGGCCCTGACCGCGATCGCGACCGTCAGGCCGATGAACGCGGCGATCGCCGCCAGGTTGCAGGCCAGCGCCCGCGACCGCAAGCTGACCAGCTGCTGCCGCTCATCCGCCCGGGACCCGGCCAGCGCGCCCTGGTCGGTGTCCTCCCCGCCCATCCGGTACCAGGAGACCGCGCGGACGGCCGCCATGATCACGGCCAAGATCGAGACCCACCACAGCGGTCCGCCGCGCACCAGCCACGCGACCGCGAACACCGCCCCGGCCAGCAGGGCCCCCGCGGGCTTGCGCAGCCGCGGGGGAATGAAACCCGTCATGCGCCCGCCTCCTCATCCTCCGGGTCGAACATCTTGTCCACCGTCAGGTCGAAGAACCGCGCGATCGCGAACGCCAGCGGCAGCGACGGCAGGTACCGGCCGCTCTCGATGGAGATCACCGTCTGTCGCGACACGCCCAGCGCCGCCGCCAGCTCGGCCTGCGACAGGCCCCGCTGGGTGCGCTGCTCCCGGACCCGGTTCCGCATGAAGTAAAGGTACCTTTACCTATCAGACATGTCAAGCGACCTTTACTCCATGGGCTGACTTTCGCCCCGCTATCAACCGGTCGCGCGGCGGCGTGCAGGCCGCGAGACGGGAGCAAGGCGGGCGGCGCGAACGGGCGAGGGAAGAAAGGAAGACCAACAGACGCCGCCTGGCGCCGTTCCGGGCTTACGGCCCCCGATACGCCCGCTCACCTGCGGACAGGCAGGCTGACCCGCTGCGGATGTCTTCCAGGCAGCCGGTCACTCACTCAACTCCCCGGAACCGCGCGGAACGCCGGGCTCGGGCGGCTGTCAATAGTGAGATTTCTCCCGCCTGAGTCTCCGGCGTTCTTGCGACGGCGCCGGAGGCCATCGGGTAGCGTGCCGGTAGGCAGCCGCGGCAGTGCTGCCGAGCCATGACCCGCCCCTGGAGATCATGACCAGCAATTCTGTTAAGCCGGAAACCGTTAGCGGCCCGGCTAAGTCGGAAACCTTCCGTTCCCACCTGCCCGCTATCGCGGCCGCGACCACGGGGACAGTGCTGGCGACGGTCCTGGGCAGCCTGATAGGTGTCGCCGGGACGGTCGTCGGGATAGCGATCGGCAGCGTGCTATCCGGGACGATCTCCTGGTGGGCCGAGCGGGGTCTTCGCCGGTCCGCCAGGGTGGCCACGGCCCGGGCCGAGGCCATCCGCGCCCGGGGCCGCCCGCTTCATCCCGACGAGGATGCCGAGGTGGCGCACGCCGCCGCCGCGCATGACGGGTCACGCCGGCGTCGGCGCTGGGCCGGTCCCGCCGCGTTCATCGTCGCGGCGTTTATCGGCTGCGCTGTCCCGCTCACCCTGCTGGAGCATGCCGCGGGCAAGCCGCTGTCGGCCGTGGTCCAAGGCGTACCGGGCCATGGGACCTCTTTTGGCGGCGGAGTCACCGGCACCCCCGCCTCACACCGCCCGTCGCCGTCCCCGTCGGCCAGGACGACTGGTCCCGCGACGAACGCGCCCGCCACCAGCACCACACCCAGCGGCGCCAGCAGCTCCCCGGCGGTATCGGCCACGACGCCCGCCGCCACCAGCCCTGTCAGTCCCACGCCTTCCGCCACGCCGACTTCCTCGGCCTCGGCCTCCGCCAGTCCCGCGCCCGGTCAGCCGGCTGCGGCGCCCTGACGCGTCCCGTATAGGCTCCCGACGTTCGGCCTGCAATCGCGGGCGGTATCACTCCACTACCGGATACCTAGGCAACTGGAGGGGACATGACCGGCTCGGAACATTACGCGGAAGCTGAGCGGCTGGTAACGAAGGCCCGCTCACTCGGCGGCGGTGATACGTACAACAACGCACAGGTCCGGCCTCAGGTGATCCTGGCCGAAGCCCAGGTGCACGCCACCCTCGCCCTGGCCGCGGCGGCCACGCGCCAAGACGCCGATGCCGGGCGCGCCGTCCCGGCCGAGCCGGTTCCCCCGCGCAGGCCCGCCTGAAGCGGCGGCGCGCCCGTTGGAAGCCGAGGATTCGGTCGCGGCCGCCCGGCGCGAGTTCCGGTACGAGGTCGATAGGAGGTGAACGCCGTGAAGGGTCGCCTGCGCATCGGGGCCTGCCTTTCGCTGTCGGGCAGGTTCGCGTACTTCGGGCAGCAGGCGGCCCGGGCGCTCGAGGCGTGGAGTTACCTGGACGGCACCGCAGACGTCCTGGTGGACGACGACCGCAGTGACCCGGGGACGCTGGAAACGGCCCTTCCGGAACTGGCTGCCCGCTGCGATCTCCTGCTCGGGCCGTACTCCACCCAGTTGATGCGGGCGGCCGGGCGCCTGGCCGCGGAGTCGGGCTGGCTCGTATGGAACCACGGCGGTTCCGGCGATGATGTCGAAGGAGCGCATCCCGGCCACGTCGTGTCCGTGCCGACGCCGGCTGGCAGGTACGCGGAGCCCTTCCTGCAGCGGCTCGCCGACGAGCAAGACAGCCCGCGTGACCTGTGCATCGTAGCCGGGCCCGGCAGTTTCGGCCGCCAGGTGGCGGACGGTACGGAAGTGATCGCGCGCACGCTCGGCATCCGCACGGTACGCGCCCTTGCTGATGACCGGATCCCCCCTCCGGGCACGTCGCCGGAGTGGGACCTGTTCAGCGCGGGAAAGTTCGAGCAGGACGCCGAGGTGACCGGCCAGGCGCTCCGGCTTCCGGTCGCGCCGCGTTACGTGTGCGCCGTAGCGGCCGGCGTACGCGAATTCGGCCGCGCCGTGGCTGACCCGGAGGGTGTCTTCGGGATTGCGCAGTGGTTCCCCGGCCGGAGGAACGAGGTCACGCTCGGGCCGTCGGAGGATGACTTCCTCCGCGCCTACGCCGAGCGCGGCGGGCTGTTGCCGGACTACCCCGCGGCGCAGGCCGTTGCGGGAGCCGTGCTCGCGACCCACTGCGCGAGGCTGGCCGGCGGCACGGACCGGGGCGCCCTGTGGGCCGCTGCCACCGGCCTGGAAGCGTCAACCTTGTTCGGCGGCTTCAAGGTCGACCCGCAAAGCGGTGCTCAGGCCGAGCACCAAACCGTTCTCGTCCGCTGGGCAGACGGCGAACTGGGAGCCGTGACCGACCGGCGCAGCCCGGGTGGCCCTGACCCGCGCGTCCGGTCGCGGCAGCCCTCTTGATCAGAGACCTTGCGGGATCTGCGCCACCACATCATCCTGAAAACGAGTGTCTGCGAGGTCAGTCGCGACTGCGTCGAAGTGGGGCCCATGGCCGGCGATCGATATGAACCAAACCGGGTCCTCGGCATACCGATAAAGACGGATCCGCACGCCAGGCAGGGCGAAAGGACGGATCCGCACGCCAGGCAAGGCGAAGAGCCGCAGCGTGTGATGGGTTTCCCAGTTGATTTGTTCGGCTCAATCGACCGCGACTGGCTCCAATCACTGGCCCATCCCGTCCGGGCATGCCGGCGCTGGATACGACGGCGGCGCGCGGGTCCTTACGCGCTGGACGACGACGAGCCTGGGCGAAGAGGCTGAGCCCCCCATCTCGTCGCTGGCGCTCCCCCTGGCGCCGGCCCGCGATCGGCCACCCGATCACCAACCGGGTCCGCGGGACACGACGCCTTTCGCCGGGCCTGACCGCGGGCGAGTAATCTCGGCGGCATGGGAAGCCCGGCGTTGCCCCCCTTCAGCTTGGTGGAGGCTGTCGGCCGGTGGCAGTTCGCGCCGGTCGTGACGGGTCTTGCCGTGACAGCCGCCGGGCTGTACCTGTGGGGCGTGCTGCGGGTGCGGCGGCGCCACCCGGCGCGGCCGTGGCCGCTCTGGCGGACTGCGATGTTCCTCGGCGGTCTCGCGGTCGTGGTGATCGCGACCGAGAGCGGGATCGGCAGCTACGACGACGTCCTGTTCTGGGATCACATGGTGCAGCACCTGCTGCTGCTCATGGTCGCCCCGCCCATGCTCGTCGTCGGCCAGCCGGCCACGCTGCTGCTGCACGCGAGCCGGAACCCGCTGCACACCTGGACGAAGAAACTGCTCCGCTCGCACGCGGTGGCCGTTATCACCTGGCCCCCGTTCACGGTCGCGCTCTACATCGCCGTGATCGTGGGCACGCACCTGACCGGCTTCATGAACCTGGTGCTGTCCAACGATGCCGTCCACCAGGGTGAGCACGCTCTTTACCTGGTCGCCGGCTACCTGTATTTCCTGCCGCTGCTCGGGCGGGAGCCGATCCGGTGGCGGGTCTCGTACCCCACCCGGATCTTCCTGCTCTTCATCGCCATGCCGGTGGATGCGTTCACCGGTCTCGTGCTCGGCTCTGAAGGCAGCAACCCGTTTCCCGGTCTCGCCCAGGGGCGTCCGGGCTGGGCGCCGAGCCCGATTGATGACGTGCACATAGGCGGCGCGGTGATGTGGGTCGGCGGGGCCGGCATCATGTTCGTGCTCCTGATGACGGTGTTCTTCGCCTGGAGCCGGGAACCGCGCGCGGACGGGGGACTCGGCTGGCTCGAGGCTGCGCGCCGGGCGAATTTCGCCACACTGGTCGGCGCCCATCAGGCGGCTGGCGACAGCCGCGATGCTCCGCAGCGAACGGCCCCGGCCAGCGATACCGCGAGCGTCGACGACGACGAGCACCTGGCCGCGTATAACGCCTACCTCGCCCGCCTCAACAAGCAGGATGATCACTGAGGCACCCTTGAGGCGCGACACGCCGAGTACGGCTTTCTAGCCAAATCTAGGGTTTGGGCTAGATCTGGCCATAGAGTCCGATGCCATGGATCCGGTCCGCAATCCTTACGCGCCCGGCGCGGGGCAGCGGCCGCCTGAGCTCGCCGGGCGTGACCGGGAGATCGGCCAGTTCGAGGTCGTCCTCGAGCGGATCGCCCGCGGGCGGCCGGAACGAAGCCTGGTGCTCACCGGGCTGCGCGGCGTCGGCAAGACGGTACTGCTGAACACGTTTCGGTCCATGGCCCTGCAGCGGCTCTGGGGTACCGGGAAGATCGAGGCCAGGCCGGACCAGTCGATCAGGCGGCCGGTGGCCGCGGCACTGCACATGGCGGTACGGGAACTCGCGCCCCGGCACCGGGCACCGGACCGGGTCGAGTATTTCCTCGGCGTCCTCAAGGCGTTCGCGCTGCGCGACCCCAAGGCGCCCAAAGGATCGTCGGTCACGGTCATGCTGGGCATCGACGTGCCAGCTCAACGTGGCCGGGCGGATTCCGGCGACCTGGAGGTGGACCTTACCGAGCTGTTCGCGGAGGCCGCCTCTGTCGCCGCTGACCTCGGCGTGGGAATCGCCCTGTTCGTCGATGAGATGCAAGATGTGCCCGCGGCCGACGTATCCGCGCTGTGCGCCGCCTGCCATGAGCTGTCGCAAACCGGCGGCCCGCTCATCGTCGTGGGGGCCGGGCTGCCGCATCTGCCGTCGGTGCTCTCGGCCAGCAAGAGCTACTCGGAGCGGCTGTTCAGGTACACGAGGATCGACCGCCTGGACCGGGAGGCCGCCGACCTCGCCCTGCTCGCCCCGGCGCAGCGCGAGGCCGTGACCTTCACCGCCGACGCGCTCGACGCGCTGTACGCCGCGGCCGACGGCTACCCCTATTTCGTCCAGGCTTACGGGAAGGTCACCTGGGACGTGGCCGCGTCGAGCCCGGTGACGGTCGCCGATGTCAGCGTGGCGGCTCCCCAGGCGGAGGGGGAACTGGCCGTCGGGTTCTTCGGCAGCAGGTACGAGCGGGCCACGCCGGCCGAACGTGAGTACAAGCGCGCCATGGCCGCTACCGGCGACGAGCCGGTGCCGACGTCGGTCGTCGCCGACGAGCTCGGGCGCAAGCCGTCGAGCCTGTCCCCAGCGCGGGACGCGCTGATCAAGAAGGGGCTGATCTACAGCTCAGAGCGCGGCCTGATCGCGTTTACGGTTCCGCACTTCGGTAAGTTCCTGCGGTCGCAGCCCATCTAGGCGCCTGCCGCGGCGATCGGAGTCTCGGCCACGATAGGGAC
>JASIGD010000099.1 GCA_030045295.1 Streptosporangiaceae bacterium | reverse complement strand
CCCCTCGATCACCGCCTGGGACCGCCCGCTGAGCTATCGGACTGGCCGGTGTGCCCGCTCGACGGGACACGCCGCCGATCACGGGGTACGGCTGACCGATCCGGTCATGACCTGCCGCTGCTCGAGCACCATGTCCTTCGACGCCCGCTTCTGCGCCTTGCGCCTGTTGTGATCGTAGTAGCGCTCGGCGAGGATGGTGCGCAGCACGCGCCACCCGTCCCGGGCGGCGTTCAGGTTGCTGACGCCGTGGATCCGGGGATGCTCATAGCTCGCAACCTCGGTCACCTTCAGGCCGGCCTGCGCGATGCGGACGTTGATCAAGGTCTCGACCTCGAACCCGTCGCCCCACAGCCTGGCGCCGTCGCCGGCCGGGATGTCCGATTCGGGTTTCAGGCCGAACACCGGGACGTGCCGCCGCCAGAAGGCGTTGTACCCGTAGCACAGGTCTGAGTACTTCGTCCGGCACAGCAGGTTGACCAGGCCGCTGAGCATGCGGTTGCCCAGCCGGCGCAGCCGGGTGATGTCGCTGCTGCCGCCGCCGTCGGCGAACCTAGTGCCCTTGGCGAAATCCGCGCCGTCCAGCAGGGCCCGCACGAACAGCGGGATCTCGGCCGGATCGGCCGAGCCGTCGGCGTCGACCATGGCGATGATGTCCCCCGTCGCCGCCGCGAATCCGCACGCCAGGGCGTTGCCCTTGCCGTGGCGGTTCTGGGTGATGATCCGGACGTCCGGCCGCAGCTGGCGGGCGACAGCGACCGTGTCATCGACCGAGTTCCCGTCGACGACGATGACCTCGTGCAGCCCGTCCGGCAGCTTGGCGAAGACGTGAGGCAGGTTGCGGGCCTCGTTAAGAGCGGGAATGATCACGCTGACCTTCGGCCAGGCCGCGCCGACGCCAGCGAACGTCGACAGATCCCTACGTGATCCGACGAGATCGTACACGGAGTCCCTCGGCCGCGAGCCGTCGAGCGACGAGCGTCGCGCCGGCATCGGGGCAAGCTCCGCTTCCTTCCCCATGATCCTCCCTCTCCAGGCGCCCGGCAAAACCGGGCAACGATCCCAAACGGGAACTAGCAGGGCAACGGGATGGGTCTGTTGATCTGTTATGTGTAAAAGACGCGGGTACGCCGCGCGAGGTTTACCTGGCAATCATCTGGTCACGCTGCGTCTGCGCGACTCCTCAGAGCACAGCGGAGAGCAGTTAAACTTCCAGCTCAGCCCGGAACCAACGGCCTTTCAAACCGCGATGAGGTCGGCGATCAGTTCATCAAAATCAGGGCTTATGGATAGTTTTTCCAGCCGATTCCTTTTTTGCTTCAGGTAACGTTCGGGTAAAGCGTAGCTTCCGGGGCAGCCGCGCGTACCGGGTGCCGGGGTTTGAGGGCGCCCGGTGCAGGCAGATCAGGTACATCGAGGTGTTGAGCTATACTCGCTCGGCCGGAGAACGTCTTCACGCTCGGTCGGATCCATCCGCGCGTACGCAAGGTAGAAGAGGTGAGACACGGCGTGACCGGGCTGGCGGCCCTGATCCTGATGGCCTTGGCGTTGCCACCGCTACTGGCGCGACTGACCGGTGGACGTCCGCCGAGTCCCCGCCCGCAACTGGCGGCCCTGGCGCCGGTGGCAGTCGTGCCCGGGACCGCCGCCGTGATCATCGCCGCGGTAACGGCCTGGTGGCTTGCGGTTCTTCTCGCTATCCCCGCGGTGATGCTGTTGATCTGGCAACTGCCGCCGCTCAGGCGAATCAGCGGCCAGGCTGTAACAGGCCGCGCGCGCGAATCAGAATCTGCTCTGACAGCGCTCAGGCTGCATGTGCTGACCGTAAATGCGAAAGGCGGTACGGCCGATCCGGTCGCTCTGCTGCGCATTCTGCAGCAGCACGACGTGGATGTGCTGGTAGTTCAGGAACTGACCCCGCAGATGGCGAGCAGGCTGGCAGCTGCCGGCCTCGGGCAATTGCTGCCATTTTCTAATCTCGATCCGCGGCCCGGCTCGGCAGGAACCGGGCTGTGGGCGCGCTGGCCGCTGACTCCGCTAGCTCCGGTACCGGGCCTGAAGGCGGCTGCACCCCGGGCGCGCCTAGATCCGCCGGGTGGGCGGCCGGTCACGCTTACCGCCGTACATCTGCTGGCTCCAGTGGCTGGGCACACGGATATGTGGGAGCATGAGCTGGCGTTTATCCGGCGGACGCTGGCTGCTGACGATGAGCCACAAGTGGTAGCCGGGGACTTCAACGCCAGCCGAGATCACCGACCGTTCCGGGATCTTCTTGCGGCGGGCCTCCAGGACTGCGCAGACTCTGGCCAGAGCCGACCCTGGCCAGGATTCACCTGGCCGACTGGCGGGACGATTCCGCCCGTCATGCGCCTCGATCATGTGCTGGTCTCGCGGACGGCCACCGTGCGCGTGGCTCGTGCCATACGCGTACCGCGTACCGATCACCTCGGCGTGCTCGCCACCATCGACTTTCATGCCGTGGACACAGCCGTCGAGGCGGTGTCACGGGCAGAGCGCGGGCGAGGATGAAGGCCAGGGTGGCGGCGCCGAATGATTCGCCCACCTGCTGGATGACTTAACGAATGCCTGTCACAAAGGCTTCTGGCGACGACGTACCGGCGGCATCGCGACGATAACGAGGAGCGCCAGGACATACGACCAGTACGGCACCTGGACGGCAGCCTTTGCCGCGGAATCGGGTAATGGCACCGAGCACTACGAGGGCCGTCGCGATAGCACACGGTTCGTCGATCAGGGCTCGCGGCACGAAGCTCATTCCATGCCACGGGATCGTGTGATCCGCGGTCACGATGGCGGCGATGAGGGCGAGCGAGACTATGCGCTTCGAGACGAGCCTGGCCAGCCACCTCAGCAGTCCATCCTGGTGCAGGGGAAGAACCAAACGACTCGCCCGGTTTCCGAGGTTCATCGTGGTACCGGAGTCCCCCCATACATGCCAGGCAGTCCGGCCAGGCGACCGATTCTAGTACGGCATCGCAGCGTGACGACGATGAGATTGCTCTGCGCGCCCGTGACCTCCGCGCACGGCCAGCCGCGTTGCGCAGCGCCACCCGGAGATAAGACGATCCGGAATTACCGGCCGAAAACCGGCAAAGAGTTAGCAACTTCCGCAAGCATCATGGACTTATTTGCATTTTCACTGATGAACAGCGCAGCCGCCCGCTATTGTATCCCTTGTGTTATAGACGACCTCCGGGAGCAACTACATGCCGAAAAGCGGGGGTCGCGGTCAGTATTCGCCGCGTGAGCGGCGGGTCCTTTTGGTGCGTTTCGTGACCCGCCAATCATGCCGAGCCTTCCCTATGGCCACCGGCGATGTTCCAGCGCTCGCTGACCATGGAGAGCACTTATGAGATCGACGTCGCCCAGGCACGCCGGGGCCGCCCGAGCCGCGGCCGGGCGGGCGGCCAGCGCCCCGGAGGCGGAGGAGGGCGTGGCCAGGTCCCACCGGCGACGCCGGAGCCGGCTGCCGCTCATGGTGGCTCCTGTCACCGCGGTGCTGGTGATGGTAGGCCTGGCTGGCATGCACATCGTCACGTGGCCGGCCCATGTGACCGCGGACACCAGCCAACAGGACGCCGGCACGGTGGTGAATGCGTTGTCGGTCGCCGCCCTCGGCTGCTGTCGTTCCCCGGCCACCATCCAACCGTCGGCCAGCCCCTCCGCCTCCCCCCGACACCACGCCGCTAAGCGTTCTGTCTCTTCCCGGCACCACGCCGCGCCGAAGGCCACGGCGAGCGCGCCGACCAGCCCGGGCGCGGGAGCCAGCACCGGGAGTAACGGCACCTCGCCGCCTAGCAGTGTGCCCGGGTGGCGGCTGACCTACAGCACGGACTTCCCGGGCGACAGCCTGCCGTCGGGGTGGGGCGCGTACAGCGGCGAGCCGGGCGGTGACCCGGACGGCAACTGGGACCCGTCCAACGTGTCGGTCAGCGGCGGCGCGCTGCACCTGCTGGCGACGCCGTCGGCCCAGGGCGGCGTGATGTTCTACGGGAACCCGCAGACCTACGGCATGTACCTGGTCCGGATGAAGGGCGACTACGAGCCGGGGCTGGCCATCAACAACCTGGCCATCTTGTGGCCGGCCCAGCAGGGCGTCTGGCCGCCCGAGGTGGATTTCTTCGAGGACGAGGGCGGCACCCGGCAGGACTTTTTCGCCAGCCTGCACGCGGGCCCGAACGGCAACAACTGCTGCGTCGACAACAGCCCCGAGCAGGGCAATAACGGCACGGCGTGGCACACCTACGGCGTGCAGTGGACGCCGACCACGATCACCTACACGATCGACGGCC
>JASIGD010000098.1 GCA_030045295.1 Streptosporangiaceae bacterium | reverse complement strand
GCGACAACACCTTTACGCCCGCCACGCCGATCACTACCTACTTCCGAGTGTGCGACGGAGTCCGCGTGCGGTTCGCCGACACCAGGGCGGAGTCCGACGTCACCATGCTGCTGCTGTCGCCGTGGCCGGAAAGCGTGTGGGCGTTCCGGCGCATTTGGGACCGCATTTCCCCGCTCGGGAGAGTGGTCGCCATTGACATTCCGGGATTCGGCCACTCCGACAGCCGGCCGGAACTGATCGCCCCGGACGCCTCGGGAGGGTTCCTGGCCCGCCTGATCGACGAGTGGGGCCTGGGCGCCCCGCACATCATCGGCCCGGACGTCGGAACGGCCGCCGCGCTCTTCCTCGCCGCGAAGTCGGCGGAGCACGTCACGAGCCTGACCATCGGCGGCGGCGCCGTCACCTTCCCGGTCGAAGCGACCGGCGCGCTCAAGGACGTCATCGAGGCGCCCAGCCTTGACGTCATCCGCTCTCAGGATGCCCGGACCAACGTCGGCTACGCGGTCGAGTCCGGCGCCCCGCGTGACAGCGAGCCCGACGTCCACGAGGACTACGTCAGCGCCTACGACCTCGGGCGCTTCGCGGAGTCCTGCCGGTTCGTCCGGCACTATCCTACGCAGAACCGGGTGCTGCGTGACCTGCTGCCATCGATCACCGCGCCGACCCTGATCATGGCCGGGCGCGAGGATGACATCGTGCCGTGGTCGAACAACCAGTTCCTCCACGACGTTCTCCCCAACAGCGAGATCCATGCTCTTGACGCGGGCCATTACGCATGGGAGCAAGCGCCCGGGGAGTACGGCCGCCTGGTCGCCGACTGGATCGGCGGCGGGCACCGCCGCGTGGCAGCAGGCTAACCCCCTGGCGCCGCTGCAGGCTCAATCGCCGAATTCGGCTGGTCGATGAGGGCGCGGAGTTGGTGGTAGCCCTCCCAACACGACGAAGGCCCCATCCCGCAATGCGGATGGGGCCTGTCCGATGAGCTTCTGACCTGGCCTTATGCCGTGGGCGATACTGGGATCGAACCCAGTGACCTCCTCGGTGTGAACTAGTTGCGTAGCGGTCACTGAAGGCCGTTGGCGCAGTTCAGAGGTCTTTAGAGGTCGTCTTGGGTCATTGGTGGTCGGTGCGGTTGCTGCACTTTCGTGCTGCACTACCGTCGGCGTGATCGACCTGGAAACCACTCGCTGACGGGGTCCGGCCGGTGTGCCAGATAGTGTCGCTGACCTCGGCACCGGCCAGTCTACGCGTCGCGCCGGGCAGCCTATCGCCGAGACGCCGGGGAACAGCTGCTGGTCACCGTGTAACCGCGGTCGGGAAGCTGAATACCCAGGGCCTGGAGCGATTTACTGCGGGTCGCCCGTAGCGCTGGCGAGCGGACGTTGTCCAGCAGCAGGTCGAACACCGGGCCGCGCCAGCCCAGGACCGCCGCGGCCTGCGCGAGCGCTGCCGGCGAATCGACAGCGTGCAGGCGGCGGTGGGAGGCGGGAACGCCGCTGACCGCCAGCACGACCCCGTGCACCGCCAGCGCACCGGAGCAATCGACGTAGACACCCGGCCGGGTGACCGCCGGACCTGGCATGTCCAGCCGGACGCCGCTAAGGAAGCCATAGGAGTACTGTGTGCCGACACCTTCGGTCGCGTTCATCTCCGTCAGCTCGGCGGGGTCGAGCCAGGTGATCCAGACGCTGACCGTGGTGCCAGGCGACGAGACGATCGTGGCGGGCATGGCGCCGTTGAAGGCCAGCTCGGGCGACCAGGCCACGTCGAAGTCCTGGAGCGTGCCCTTGATCACGGGAATCACCGCCTGACCGGAGAAGTCAGAGGTGACGAACTTACGGGTGAGGGCGTCGACATTGGCGTTGGCGCCGTAGGCGATGACCGGGGTGAGCGCCTGGCGGGCTTGGCTGCCAAGTCCAAGGCGATCCAGCAGGTCCCGGGCACTGAGCACCATGCCGCCGGCTTGCACAGTCGCGTCCATGACAGAGCGATGACCGAGGTTGACATAGGGATAGGCCACCCCGTTGACGAACAGATACGAGCCCGGCTGGCGCGGGTAGGGATAGGTCAGGCCGAGAGCCACCAGCTGCTCGCAGGACAGCAGCTGGCCACCGCAGCCACGCGAGTCACCACCCGAGACTCCCGCCCGCGAGGACGTGGAGGCAGCCGGGCTGACCGGGGCGCCGACCGCGCCCGTTCCGCAGCCGCCGATGGCGCCCAGGCACGCCGCGACGAGCAGCACAGCCACGGCACGTGTGCATGACCAGGCGGGCATCTTTTGCCGCCGGAACCTCAGCGAGCCCCGCCTCGCCGCCAGATGCGCCCTAGCCCGGGCGAAAGGCACATCCCGGATCACATGCAGAAAATGACGAACCTGGACAACACCGGTCAGCACATCTACCACCCCCTGGTGCCCTGCTACGCACGCGGCACAACGGGTGCAGGCTATCCGCTTGCCCGGCCTCCTTCAGGCCGGACCGGCGCCAGATCCGCCAAGCCCGAGTAACCGACGGCAGACCAGCGAGTTCAGCCGCGCTCCCACTGGATGAGGTCGTCCCACCTGGGTTCGCCCTGGCGTCGCATGCCGGGCGACTGTCCGGTGGCTGCGTGGCCGAGACAGATGATCAACTCGGGACGCACCTCAGCGGGCAGCTTGAGGATCGTGGCGAGGGCCGCGCGGCTGAAGGAGGTGACCGGCCCGGCCCCCAGCCCGATGCTGTGTGCCGCGAGCAGCAGGGTCGCCGCCGCGGTCCCCACGTCGATGTAAGGCCCCGGGTTAGCCGGCGAGAAGCCGTAGCTGCGGACCTGGCCCCAGTCGACGCATACGACAATCGCGGCCACCGGGTGCTGAAGCATCCCAGGTGAGACCATCCGCACCGCGCGCAGCAGCGAAGGCCGGGTGACGACGACATATCGGTGAAGCCGCCGGTTCCCGGCATGAGGTGCGTAGCGGGCACTGTCGAGAATGGTCCGGAGCTGATCGTGCTCGACAGGGGCATCGGTCAGGACCCGCGCGACGCGGCGGGTGCGGATCGCGTGGAGCACAGCGTCGTTCACGGTGATCTGTCCAGGTCTAGCGAGTGCACCAGGTATTCGGCGACGGTCCGGCACAGGGCGTCGAGCCGCTGAACGTATCCCGCCGGGTCGCCAGCCTGGACAGCTGTTTCCGAAACTGCCTGCCGGATATCGCGCAACAAAGGCCGCAGTCTGGCACTCGCATTCGGCTCGGCCATCTCGGCTAGCCGGCCCGCTGCGGTGAGCAGGCGCATCGGCGCGTACTCGGCCGCCTCGTCCACTTGCGTACGAGCGGCGGTCACCAGGTAGGCCAGTAGCTCGACTCCGTCGCCCTCATCCAGCACGCGCACGGAGTCGTCGTCAGTCGCAGCAGTCATGGACGTCCCGTCCGCCTTTCCTCACCAGCCCAGTGGACTATCCCTATCACCGACGGGGCGATGTCGAGGCCCATGGCGTCATGGTGCCAGAGTCTCCGCCCGCCCGCAGGGTGACGTCCAAGGCTCGGTGTGGCATGGGCGTAGGTCCTTCCCTTCGATGACTTGGCGGTCTTGAAGGGAACCTACGCCCGTCTTCATTTACACCGAGGCTTGGACGTCACCGCCGTGCGCCGTCGCAACTCGTCTCTGCTCGTCGCCCACACTCGTACTGGCCTCGGTCGACGACATCATGTAGCCCCGGCCTGTCTCAGCCAGAAGATAAGCGTCGCTGCTGCGCAATCGGCCGATGCTGCCACGAGGTTCTGGTCGGTTGATGACGCACGCCGGTTTCTGGAGTCGGCCAGGCAGGCCACCGAGGCGCTGTATGCCGCCTTCGTGCTGATCCTGGTGCTGGGCCTGCGTAAGGGCGAGGTACTGGGGCTCACTTGGGAACTTGTCAATCTCGATACCGGCGAGCTGTACATCGGTGAACAGGTCCAGCGCGTCGGACACCGGCTCATCCGCAGGCAGGTCAAGACCGAACCTTCCGAAGCGCCGCTTCCGCTGCCGGACCTGTGCGTCGCGGCGCTCAAGCTCCGGAGGCAGCAGCAGGACGCCGACCGTGCTCGTGCCGGGGAAGCCTGGAGAGACACGGGCCTGGTCTTCACGACCCGTTACGGCACGCCGATCGAGCCGAGGAACTTCAGCCGCAGCTTTGACCGCTGCATCGCAAGTGCCGGGGTTCCGAGGATCACGGTGCATGGCACCCGCAAGACATGCGGCTCGCTCCTGGCCGCCCTAGAGGTCCATCCGCGCGTGGCCATGCAGATCCTCCGGCATAGCAAGATCGCCGTGACTATGGAGATCTACACCCGAGGTGCCCTCGGCCGCCACTCGGGACGCGCTCCGGAAGCTGGGGCAGTGGCTCGGCTCGGATTTCCAGGCGTGACTGCTGCACTTTGCTGCTGCACCAGGCAACGAAACGGCCAGTTACAAGATCGCAACTGGCCGCTGAGCTGGGTGGGCGATACTGGGATCGAACCAGTGACCTCCTCGGTGTGAACGAGGCGCTCTCCCGCTGAGCCAATCGCCCGCCGCTGGTCCCGCGCTGTCCGCCGAGGGTCTGAAACCCCCGCGGCAGCCTCCTACCGGCGCTCCCATAGGGTAGCGCATCTTCGCGGCCCGGGGCATGCGGCCGGACGCGACGCC